>NZ_BOQB01000020.1 GCF_018332475.1 Bacillus sanguinis
TTCAAAGTTCAACATCGCGTTTCAGCGACTTTTATAATTTAACATTTCTCATTGAATCTGTCAACAACTTTTTTCTTTCGTTCCTGACGACGCTTATTAATTTACCATATTAATCATTTATTCGTCAACACTTTTTAAAAAAATGCCAAAATAATTTTATCTTGGCATGATATAAAGCTTAATAACCACTAATGCAGCAACACCGGGTAGGCCTAATAAACTTGTAATTGCAGCTGTACCCAAATTAATTGGAATATGAAAATCAAAATATGTTCCTACAACATTTACGATAAAGAGTAATGCTATTCCCAAAGTAACATGAAAAAGCGCTTTTCCTATAAAACGTAACGGCTTTGAAGATACACCAAAAACAAGAAAAATAAAAACTAGAGTAAGAATACCAACAATAACAATTGTAGAATTCATTTTCTTCCTCCTTATGAATGACCTATACACACTCATTTGTATGGGACAAGACGATAAAAAAGAACATGTATCATATAACTCCAATCGTTTTATCTTGTTCACCTTTATTTGACAACACTCCCTTCCTTCATACAAACCACTATTCGTTCTTCCCAAACGAAGTAACCACCAAATGTTTAACGAATAAAATAAAAGGTTCTGCTTTTTCAGCAGAACCTTTTACCATTGTTCCATTTTTACAGGACGACGTTTTGCTTCCTTTAACAAGAAGAAATATTTCGCTTCTGCTATTTTCAAAGAACAAAGTACATCTTGAGATGGTTCCACACTTTGTTCAACCATTTTCTTCTGACGTAACCATTCATTCTTCACTTTTTCTAACAGTACAATTAGCTTATCATCATACTCTTTGCGTAATTTACCCTTTTTTTGAAAGAACATTTTTGTTTCTCCTCTTATACTTCTCTACGACCTTCTAACGCTTTCGACAGTGTCACTTCATCTGCATATTCTAAATCTCCACCAACTGGCAGACCGTGTGCAATACGAGTTACTTTAATACCTGTCGGCTTTAAGAGGCGGGATATATACATCGCTGTAGCTTCCCCTTCAATATTAGGGTTTGTTGCTAATATTACTTCTTGTACCGTTTCATCGTGCAGTCGCTTTAAAAGTTGCGGGATATTAATGTCTTCTGGTCCAATTCCCTCCATTGGAGAAATAGCACCACGTAACACATGATATACACCTTGGTATTCTTTCATTTTTTCCATTGCGATTACATCTTTCGGTTCCTGCACAACACAAACAACCGATTGATCTCGATGTGAATCATTACAAATATAACAAGGATCACGGTCAGTAATATGTCCGCATACAGAACAATACGCTAAATCTCGCTTCGCATTCACAAGTGCTTTTGCAAAACCTAACACATCATCTTCTTTCATATCTAATACGAAAAATGCCAAGCGAACCGCTGTTTTCGGTCCGATTCCTGGCAATTTCATAAAACTATCAATTAGTTTTGATATTGGTTCTGGATAATGCATATATCAGTATCCTCCTAGAACATTCCACCCGGTAAGTTCAAGCCTTTTGTAAATTTACCCATTGTAGAATTTGAAAGTTCATCAGCTTTTTTAAGCGCATCATTTGTTGCAGCTAACACTAAGTCTTGTAACATTTCGATATCTTCTGGATCTACAACTTCTTCTTTCACTTTCACTTCAAGAATTTGCTTATGACCATTTGCAATAACTGTGATCATACCACCGCCAGCTGTACCTTCAACTGTTTTTTCGCCAAGTTCTTCTTGTGCTTTTGCCATATCTTTTTGCATCTTTTGCATTTGTTTCATCATATTATTCATATTTCCCATTCCGCCACGCATCATAATTAATTCCTCCTAATTATTATTACTCTTTTATTTCGATAAGTTCTTGTCCTACTAATTTTACCGCCTCTTCTATAAGAGGGTCTTCTTTTTTCTCTGGGCTTTCTTCAGAACTTCCGCCTTCACGCTGTAAAAAATCTTCACGGATTTTACCCCATTCACTTTTTGGAATGGCAATCATATTTAATCTTTTACTTAGCAATTCAAATAAAGCTTGTTCCACTGTATCCATAGCTTCTCGATTTTCACTTGCCATTTTACAGTGAATTTCATATTGAAACGCTAAAACGTAAGTATCATCCGAAGCCGCTACCGGTTCGCTATTTTCTAATAAAACAGCAAATGCTACTTTGTTGTATGCTTTGAGTCTTCCTAACAACTCACCCCACACGGCTTTTAGTTGCTCTAAATCTTGACGCTTTGCTTGCTTTAATACTTCATTTACGCGTCCGACAGGAATCTTCATACTCCCTGTCCGTACCGGCTTTGGTGTTGCACGTGTCTCTCTGACTTCCTGCTGCACACCGGCCGGCACACCATTCTTTTTGACTTGTTCTAACTCTTTCTCCAATTGCTGCATCCTGTTCATAATTGCTTGTAAACGATCTGCACCGTTCGCTTGCATCATAAACTGTTGACACAGTTGTACCATAACAACTTCTAAGAAAATCCGCGGATGATTTGTCCACTTCATTTCCTGTTGTCCCTTACTAAGAGTATGAATGATTTCATAGATTACTTCCGGTTGCATTTCTTCACTTAACATCCGGAATTGCTCATCTACCATTACTCGTTCCAACATATGTTCCAATTGTGGCGAAGTTTGATATAAAAGCATATCGCGATAATAGTAAATGAAATCCTCCATAAAGCGAACTGGATCCTTCCCTTTACCCATCATCTCATCTATGATACGTAATGCTCTTGATACATCATTTTCACGTATACATTCTACTAAGTTACCTAAGTATTGCTGAGAAACGGAACCTGTTACAGCTAATACATCTTCTGTCGTAACTGTCTCATCACTATAAGATATTGCCTGATCAATAAGACTAAGCGCATCACGCATACCACCTTCAGCGGCACGTGCAACGATTTGTAACGCCTCATCTTCCACTTGCGTACCTTCATTGGTCACAACCGTTGATAATCTCTCAACAATATCATTTACTGATATCTTTCGAAATTCAAAACGTTGGCAACGCGAAATGATTGTAGGCGGTATCTTATGCGGTTCTGTTGTCGCCAAAATAAAGATGACATGTCCTGGCGGCTCTTCTAACGTTTTTAAAAGCGCATTGAAGGCACCCATAGAAAGCATGTGAACTTCATCAATAATGTATACTTTATATTCTACAGCACTTGGAGCATATTTTACTTTATCTCTAATATCTCGAATTTCATCTACACCGTTATTTGAAGCCGCATCAATTTCTAATACATCTGAAATGGATCCTTGCGTAATCCCCAAACAAGAAGGACATTCATTACAAGGTTCAGCTACCGGAGCATGTTCACAGTTGATTGCTTTTGCAAATACTTTTGCAATTGTCGTTTTCCCTGTCCCCCTCGGTCCAGAAAATAAATAAGCATGTGAAACTTTCTCTTGAAGAAGGGCATTTTGCAACGTTTTTGTCACGTGCTTTTGACCAACTACATCTTCAAACTTTTGCGGTCTCCATGTTCGGTATAACGCTTGGTATGACACGAAAATACGGCCTCCCTCAAAGGTTATTATCTCATTTATTATAACCCATTCTGTTTATAGATTCCAAAAGTTATTTTCTATACAAAAAACCCACCTTAATATTAAGGTGAGTTTTGTATACATATATAACTGCCGTGCACCTTCTGTCGATTACGTACCATAAGCGTTACTCAAGCAGTTAGCTCGGTTCAGGCACTCCTGCGGCACACGAGAAGACCCGCTTATTGCTGCTTCCTTCCGGACCTGACAAGGTTCACGGGGTCCCGTTGCGCAGGACCCAAACGTCAACACCACTTACTTAAGGCAGACCTTACAGCAACATAACCTCGAGAAGGGATTCGGCCTCGCTAGAGCGGATTGCGAGTATAGGGCACCGCTACCTCCCCGCTTAGCACGGCAAAGTTAAAACCAATATTCGGTTGCCTTGATTAAAGGCATTATCAGTATAACTTGTTTTTTTATAAAATGCAAATACGTTAATTCTCTTTGCTTTTCTCTAATTTCTTGATCGCTTTTCTTTTTTTGCGAAGCTCTCTAAAAAAGTTTGTTAACAACGTACCACATTCTCCCTCTAGTACACCAGCCACTACTTCACATTGATGATTAAAGCGTTCATCCGTTAAAAGATTCATCAATGTCCCTGCACATCCACCTTTCGGATCACTTGCACCATATACAACTCGCTTCACTCGTGATAAAACAATTCCACCCGCACACATCGGACAAGGCTCTAATGTTACATATAATGTCGCATCTTCTAAACGCCATGTCCCTAATTTTTTGCACGCCTCATCAATAGCTAACAACTCAGCGTGAGCTATTGATCTTTGCTCAGTTTCCCTTAAATTATGAGCAACACTAATTACTTCACCATCTAACACTATAACTGCACCAATCGGTACTTCCTGTATTGCCTCTGCCTTTTTAGCCTCTTCTATTGCTAACTGCATAAAATAAATATCTTGATCGTGTTCCATACTATAGTCCCTTCCTTACAAATAACGTACACTAATTTCCATTTACTACACGTGGGATAACTTTTACAAATTCAATCCACCCTAATAAAAACGAGAGGGGATTACATATGAAGAATACTGCCTTACTCATTATCGATATGATTAATGACTTTCAATTTTCACATGGGCCTACCCTAGCCAAAAAATGCGAAATTATAACAAACCCTATTTTACAATTAAAGAAAACAATGAAATCCTTTGGCTATCCCATAATTTATGTTAATGACCATTATCAACTTTGGAGATCTGATATTGATCAATTAATTACTCATTGTACAAATGAGTACAGTGAAAATATCATTCGTAAGATTGCCCCAAATTCTGATGATTACATTTTTATTAAACCACATTACTCTGCTTTTTATGAAACACCTTTAAATTCTTTATTAGGTCATTTAAAAATAGAAAATCTAATATTAACAGGAGTCGCAGGGAATATATGTATCCTCTTTACAGCTAACGATGCTCATATGAGAAATTATACACTGTATGTACCACAGGACTGTATTGCCTCTAATCATGATCAGGATAACTTGCATGCTTTAAAAATAATGAAAGCCACATTAAAAGCAAATACAATACCGTCATCTCAAATAAAAATTAATTAATACATATATCTATTTTCTAACTTTTTATATCAAATTAACCCGCTCGCTTCCCTCTTGTGCTACAATAATTCTGTTTTGTGTTTTTAGTAGTCACGGTAAATCACTGATTGAAAGGAGGAAACAGCGTGACCGGAGTACCATTTATCACGGTTGAAGGACCAATTGGTGTTGGAAAAACTTCACTTGCGAAGGAAATTTCAACTCACATGCAACTCCACTTACTAAAAGAGATTGTTGATGAAAACCCCTTTTTAGGAAAGTTCTATGAAGACATCGACGAATGGAGTTTTCAAACAGAGATGTTCTTTCTTTGTAATAGATACAAACAATTAGAAGATATTAACATAAAGTTTTTGAATCAAAGGAAGCCAGTAGTAGCAGATTATCATATATTTAAAAATGTAATTTTCGCATCCCGTACATTAAAAGATTCTCAATACGATAAGTACATGCAAATCTATCGTATCCTTACACAAGATATGCCTGTACCAAACGTAATCGTTTATTTAACGGCTAGCTTAGAAACATTACAAGCACGAATCGCAAAGCGCGGAAGAGAATTCGAAAAAAATATGGATCCAAATTACTTACTACAGCTCACAAAAGATTATGAAACTGCCATGGATACTTTTAAAAAGGATCATCCAGACATCCCAGTATTGAAATTTAACGGAGACGATATGGATTTTGTAAAAAATCCTGATGATTTAAACGTCATCCTATCTGCCCTTCAAAATACTCTCTTAAAGGAGTCGAAATAATAATGAATTTAAGGCAAAAATATGATATACCAAATGACGCAGTAATCACGATTGCTGGAACAGTAGGTGTCGGTAAATCGACTATGACAACTGCATTAGCTAACGCTTTAGGCTATCGCACATCATTTGAAAAGGTAGACTCTAACCCGTATTTGGACAAGTTCTATGCTGACTTCACACGCTGGAGCTTCCACTTGCAAGTGTACTTTTTAGCAGAACGCTTTAAAGAACAAAAAAGAATTTTTGAATACGGTGGCGGCTTTGTTCAAGATCGCTCTATCTATGAAGACACTGGCATTTTTGCAAAGATGCATCATGAAAAAGGGACAATGACAGAAACTGATTATGAAACATACAAAGGTTTATTTGACGCTATGGTCATGACTCCTTACTTCCCTCATCCAGATTTACTAATTTACTTAGAAGGTTCTTTCGATGATATTGTTGATCGTATTCAAGAACGTGGACGTCCGATGGAACAGCAAACACCAATTGAGTATTGGAAAGAGATGCATGGACGTTACGACAACTGGATTAATAACTTTAATTCATGCCCTGTTTTACGATTAAACATTAATGAATACGATATTTTAAAAGATGGCGATTCCATTGAACCAATCATTAAAAAAATTGGCCATTTTTTAAAACAAACACGTAAACTTGTAAAATAAAAAACCCGTGCATACGCACGGGTTTTTCTATTAAATTACTTCTTCTTTGTTGGAGCAATAATTTCACTCTCAGGTTTTCCAGCGTTAATACGCTGACGAACAGTACTTGTACTAATATCATATGTTTCAGCAATCTCTTTAACAGTCATTTCTTTTCCGTTAATCATTGCTGTTAATACTTTACCTGTACGTTTTGGAGCTGCTTCTTTCTTTACAGCTGCTTTTTCAACTTTTTTTGGTACCTCTACTTTTGTTGCAGTTTGCTTTACATCACAAGTGCAACCACAAAGTTTACGGAATGTATCATCGCTAATAATGCGTGAAACATTTGCACCACTGTTTAAAATTCTATTGTTCTTACAGACAGGACATTGTACATAATATAAAGTTTTTCCATCTAAAGGAAACGTTTGTATAATAAGATCCATGTTGACTCCTTTCATATCTATGAAGATAATCATCGGAATATGAGTGTGTAATAAGGAGAAAATCGCCTTACACCATACTTTATGATTGGTTTTAAAATAAAAACTCGTTACGTGTTGGTAACGAGTTCTCCAATCTCCACTTATATGCGCTGTTGTCAATTATATCTGGAGGAGGTAGAGGGATTCGAACCCCCGCGCGACTCTCGCCGCCTGTCGGTTTTCAAGACCGATCCCTTCAGCCAGACTTGGGTATACCTCCATATTGACATCAAATATAATATCAAAAGAAAAACAGTTAGTCAACCCTACTAAAATAAATTATGAGGAAAGGAAAATTTTACTTTCCCTCTCCTACATTATAGTACTGACAACGCTCATAATTACCAATCACTCATACCGATGAATGTTTATAAATTTACTTAATAACTGTTTTTCCTCCCATATAAGGGCGAAGAACTTCTGGAATTATAATTGTACCATCTTCTTGTTGGTAGTTCTCTAAAATAGCTGCCACCGTACGTCCAATTGCAAGACCAGATCCATTTAATGTATGAACATGTTCTGGTTTGCCGTTTGACTCACGACGGAAACGGATATTTGCACGTCTCGCTTGGAAAGCTTCAAAATTACTACAAGAAGAAATTTCACGATATGTGCCATAGCTTGGAATCCATACTTCGATATCGTATTTCTTCGCTGCTGTAAATCCTAAATCGCCTGTGCACATGCTCATAACACGATATGGCAACTCTAATAATTGTAACACGCGTTCTGCATCATTTGTTAGTTTTTCTAACTCTTCATAAGAATCTTCTGGTTTTACGAACTTTACAAGCTCTACTTTATTGAACTGATGCTGACGAATTAAGCCACGTGTATCACGGCCAGCTGAACCTGCTTCAGAACGGAAACAAGAGCTAAATGCAGCATATCTTATAGGTAATTGCTCTTTATTTAAGATTTCATCACGGTGCATATTCGTTACAGGTACTTCAGCTGTCGGAATTAAGAAGTAATCTTCACTTTCAATACGGAATGCATCTTCTTCAAATTTCGGAAGTTGTCCTGTCCCTGTCATACTTGCACGGTTTACCATATATGGAGGTAATACTTCTTCATATCCGTGCTCATCAGTATGAAGATCCAGCATAAAGCTAATTAAAGCACGCTCTAATCTTGCGCCAGCACCTTTATAGAATACGAAGCGGCTTCCTGTTACTTTCCCAGCACGCTCAAAATCTAAAATCCCTAAATCTGTAGCAAGATCCCAATGAGGTTTTGGTTCAAAAGCAAATTCTTTCACTTCTCCCCAAGTACGTGCTACCACATTATCATCCTCTGTTTCACCAACTGGAGCAGATTCATGAGGGATATTGGGGATAGATAACATTAATCTTTCTAAATCTTCTTCAACTGTACGAAGTTCATTATCAAGATCTTTTACTTTTTCTCCAACTTCACGCATCTCTAGAATTAGAGCTTCTGCATCTTTCTTTTCGCGCTTCAATACAGAGATTTGTTGAGAAACTTCGTTACGTTTACTTTTTAGTTCCTCTGTTTGAACAAGTAGTTCTCTTCTTCTCGTATCCAGCTCTTCAAAGCGACCAAAATCAGTTAAATCTTCGCCTCTATGCTGTAATTTTGCTTTTACTTCTTCAAAATTTGTACGTAAAAATTTAATATCAAGCATTATATACTCCTCCTTTTATTTTATAAAACACAAAAAACTCCCGTCCCTATATAAAGGGACGGGAGTTAACCCGCGTTGCCACCCTAGTTGAAAGCATTACCGCCTTCCTCTCAAGTAGAAATAACGGCTCTTCACCGGGAATGTTTACTAATCATAAAGATATTCCACATTCCATTCCAGGATGGATTCACAAACTGTTTCTATCGATTTCCACCAACCATCGACTCTCTATAAGAAACGGCATTTGTTACTACTTCCTATCAACACGCTTATTTTATAAAATTGTTACCATCAATTTACTATAATCTTATACAAGTTGCAAGTTACTTAAACAACTTTTTTCATTTTCGCTTCTTTTACCATTTCTACAAAGTATGCTGTCACACGATGATCATCCGTTAATTCCGGATGGAACGAAGCAGCTAAAAACTGATTTTGTTTTACTGCTACCATTCGATCACCATGTGTGGAAAGTACTTCAACATCATCAGCTACATTTACAACATACGGAGCACGGATAAATACACCAATAAATTCTTCCCCTACACCTTTAATTGAAAGTGCGGCTTCAAAGCTATCTTTTTGGCGTCCGAACGCATTGCGCTCTACTGTAATATCCATAGCACCAATATGTGCTTCTTCATAGCCAATAAGTGTTTTTGCAAGAAGAATCATACCTGCACATGTACCAAACATTGGTTTACCAGACTTCGCGAATGTACGAAGTGGTTCCATGAAAGCATACTTATCAATAAGACGGCGCATTGTTGTACTTTCACCGCCTGGTAAAATAAGACCATCAATCTCTTCAAGTTGCTCTATACGCTTTACAACAACAGCTTCTGCACCACTTGCTTCAACTGATTTTATATGCTCACGAACTGCACCTTGAAGACCTAGTACACCGATTTTCACCATTTTAAAGTTCTCCTTCAATTACCATCCACGCTCTTGCATGCGTTGTTCTGGTAATAACGTTGAAATTTCGATACCTTTCATCGCATTACCTAATCCTTTAGAAAGGCTTGCAATTAGTTCATAATCCTCATAATGAGTCGTCGCTTCAACGATTGCGCGTGCAAATTTCTCTGGATTTTCTGATTTGAAGATACCAGATCCAACAAATACACCATCCGCACCAAGTTGCATCATTAACGCTGCATCTGCTGGTGTTGCTACACCACCTGCTGCGAAGTTTACAACTGGCAAACGACCAAGGCGTTTAATTTCAAGTAGTACTTCATAAGGAGCACCAGTATTTTTTGCATATGTCATTAACTCATCTTCACGTAGACTTGCAACTTGACGGATTTCTGCATTGACTTGGCGCATATGACGCACTGCCTCTACAATGTTTCCTGTTCCTGGTTCACCTTTTGTACGAAGCATAGATGCACCTTCTGCAATACGACGTGCAGCTTCTCCGATATCACGGCAGCCACATACAAACGGAACTGTGTAATCACGTTTATTTAAATGGTATACTTCATCGGCAGGAGTTAACACTTCACTCTCATCGATATAGTCTACCCCTAATGATTCTAATACACGTGCTTCTACAAGGTGACCGATACGGCATTTTGCCATAACCGGAATTGACACCGCACCCATAACTTCCTCAACGATTGTTGGGTCTGCCATACGAGAAACGCCACCTGCTGCACGAATATCTGCTGGTACACGCTCTAGTGCCATAACGGCAACTGCGCCTGCCTCTTCTGCAATTTTTGCTTGTTCAGCGTTAATTACGTCCATAATAACGCCGCCTTTTTGCATTTCTGCCATTCCACGTTTTACACGTTCTGTCCCTGTTACATTTGTCATGTTACTAAAACCCCCCTAGGTGAATTGCTTTTCCCCGTTAAAGGCGAAAATTAAGAATACTCTTACATTCTACCACTAACCATCAGATGCTTGTCTACTACTTTTTCATAAAGTCGGTATGAAAAATAGGAATAAGAAAAAGCCCCTACAATGAGGAGCTTTTAAAACCAACCTTTTACTGTATCAACAGCACTATTCCATATACCACTAAAGAAAGAACCGATTCCACGCATAGAGCGAGTAAACCAATTCGCTTCCTCTACTGCAGATGTTGTTACAAGATCTATTTGTAATGACTTACCAGATAAAAATCCAGGGTCATTCGCATCTTTTGGTTTAATTTCCATTTGGCCAAGTGAAGCTCCTTTTTTAATAGGTGCCTCTTGTCCCTTATTTGCTTCTTTTAATTCTGTTTTATAAACATCTTTACTTCCTTTTGGCACCGGAAGTGAAACAGCTTGCTTTGTTTGAACTGCTACATCTTTATCTTTAGCATTTTCTACTCGTACTGTTTCTTGTCCTTTTACTGAAGAACCTTTTTTATGTAATTGCTTCATTTCAAAATTAGCAAATCCATAATCATATAGTTTCTTTGTCTCATCAAAACGTGCCTGACGAGAATTTGTTTTAATAACTACAGAAATAAAGCGCATTCCATTTCTTTCAACCGTACCAGTGAAACATTCTCCTGCTTCAGGAGTTGATCCTGTTTTCAGGCCATCTACACCATCATATGCCCTAGATAAACCTTTTAACATCCAATTCCAGTTCAACATTTGAAATTTCTCTTTTTCTGGACGGAATTCTTTATTAGGAATTTTTGCTGTATCTAATACTTTTGGATAATCTTTAAGTAAATGCTGTGCTAAAGTTGCAACATCCTTCGCAGACATTTTATTTTCTTCATCCGGTGTTGTACCCGCAGGGTGCATTCCTTTTAAATCTTTGTTCGTTAAACCTGTAGAATTAACAAATTTATAATTTTTTAATCCTAGTTCTTTCGCCTTATCATTCATCATTTTTACGAAATCTACTTCTTTACCCGCAATTGCCTCTCCTAGTGCAATTGTTGCACCATTTGCAGAGAAAATTGCCATTGCTTCATATAACTCTTTTACTGTATAAGTGCCACCATTTTCTAATGCAACATTTGATAATGAAGCATCTTGTGAAACTTTATACGCATATTCAGAAACCTTAATTTTTTGATCCCACTTAAGTTTTCCTTTATCCACTGCTTCATGAACTAAATATTCACTCATCATCTTTGTCATACTAGCAATTGATAATAATTCATCTGCATTCTTTTGATATAAAATTTTCCCAGAATTCGCTTCAACTAAAATTGCTGCACCTGCTTCAATGTTTAAAGCAGCTCCTGTTTCTGCTGATGCATTGCTATATGGTAACAACACACTACAAGCTAGTGTAAGCATCGTTACTACAGCAATGAACCTTTTGCAAAACATACCTTTCACTTTTGCTACCCCCAATATCTATGTACTCACATAACCGTTATTCTAACATAATCAAAAAAAAATAGACAGAGATATCAAATCTCCGTCTATTTGTATATGAGACATTATAATGAGTAGTTTGGAGCCTCTTTTGTAATTTGTACGTGATGAGGGTGGCTTTCACGTAAACCAGCACCTGACATACGAATGAATTGTGCATTCTCACGTAGGAATTCTAAATCTTGTGCTCCACAATATCCCATACCAGCACGTAATCCACCAACTAATTGATGAACTGTATCTGCTAAAGGTCCTTTATATGGCACTCGACCTTCAATACCTTCTGGAACAAGTTTTTTATTTCCTTCTTGGAAGTAACGGTCTTTACTTCCTTTTTCCATCGCTCCGACAGAACCCATACCACGATATACTTTAAATTGACGACCTTGGTAAATTTCAGTTTCACCAGGGCTTTCAGCAACACCAGCAAACATACTACCTAACATAACAACGTGTGCTCCTGCTGCTAAAGCTTTAACCATGTCTCCAGAATACTTAACACCACCGTCAGCAATAACTGGAATGCCGTGTTTACGAGCTTCTGTTGCACAATCATAAACCGCTGTTAATTGTGGTACACCAACGCCAGCTACAACGCGTGTTGTACAAATAGAACCTGGTCCAATACCAACTTTAACTACGTTTGCACCTGCTTCAATTAATGCCTTTGTTGCTTCAGCAGTAGCAACATTTCCAGCGATAATATTTAGTGATGGATACTTTGCACGAACTTCTTTTACTTTATCAATAACACCTTGAGAATGTCCGTGAGCTGTATCAAGTACGATTGCATCTACGCTAGCTTTTACTAATGCGTCGATACGAGTCATAGCATCAGCTGTTACACCAACCGCTGCCCCAACTAATAAGCGCCCTTGCTTATCCTTCGCGGAATTTGGGAATTCAATTACTTTTTCAATATCTTTTATTGTAATAAGCCCTTGTAATACACCGTTGTTATCAACAAGAGGGAGTTTTTCAATTTTATACTTCTGTAGGATCTTTTCAGCTTCTTCCAGCGTTGTACCAACTGGAGCTGTAATTAGCTTTTCTTTTGTCATTACGTCGGAAATCTTGATTGAGTAGTCTTGGATAAAACGCATATCGCGGTTTGTAATAATACCAACTAATTTTCGCTCGTCTAAATTATTTACAACCGGTACACCTGAGATACGGTATTTTCCCATAAGATGCTCTGCATCATATACTTGATGTTCTGGAGTTAAAAAGAAAGGATCTGAAATAACGCCACTTTCAGAACGTTTTACCTTATCCACTTGCTCGGCTTGTTGTTCGATAGACATGTTTTTATGAATAATTCCCAAACCGCCTTGACGAGCCATTGCAATAGCCATATCTGCTTCTGTTACTGTATCCATTCCTGCACTAATTAACGGGATATTTAACTGTAAGCTTTCAGATAAAACTGTTTTAACACTTACTTCTCTTGGTAGTACATCTGACTTTGCTGGTACAAGTAATACGTCATCAAAAGTCAAACCTTCTTTAACAAATTTAGATTCCCACATAATTGTTCCCCCCATGATACCAGAAATTATTATTAGTAGCTTATCAATTGGTTAAAATACTGTCAAGGACGTATATATATGTTAGAATTTTTAGACAATAAAAGGAGCGTAATATATGCATCAAACACATAGTACTTGGCAGCAATTAAGTTTCTTCTTTTCATCTCAAAATGTACAACGTTATCTTGCCCGTTGTTATGAAAAATCCTCCATACAAGATGCTGAAAAAAAAAGTTTCGAAAATTGTTATCCCTTTATTTATTACTTAGAACATGGAAAAAATTATTATGAATTATATAAGGTAGCCCCCTTTTCGATTCAGCCCATGTTATTGTTTTATGGAATAAGCCAACTTTTTAAAGCCTGCTTACTAACTATTGATCCTAATTACCCAGAATCCACTACTGTTTTAGCTCATGGCGTTACGACTCGTAAACGAAAAAAACAAGGGTATCAATTTTTAGAAGATGAGGTGAAGGTACAAAAAAACGGATTATTTACTCATGTTGCAGAACAGCTATTTCACATGAAACACTTAGAAGCTGAAAAGTTTAACATGCTAGATTTAATGGGTAATATTCCTGAATTACAAAATTTATTTCGCTATAGTCAAAGAGGGGCCACTTTATATAAAATCGATTCAACAAATACAAATGAACTTTCTTTTTCGGTCAACATACTAGATCGACTCCATATGACTACAGAAAGATTTTCACGTTACATCGAATCAACTTGTAAGCATTTATCCATACAACCTGTCTCCGGGAAAACAAGCGGATCGAATTTGCTTTTTACAGCTCCTATCCAGTCTTGGAACCCTATATATAGTACGCCCTTATACTACGAATATCTTGCTGATATTTATTACTTACCAATTACAACTGACCCAAGAAATCCTAAACCAGTATTACCTGAACTTCTTGTTCATTATTTATTGCTCTACAATTTAAGTATGATTTCTAGATACGAAACAGATTGGTGGTATGATTTACTTGGGAGCTATGGCTCTGAAGATTACCCATTTATTTATCAATTTCTTACTATTTCTGCTCAAAAAATCCCTTACTATATTTCATCTTTTTTACTAACAGAACCAGGCCTATTTCATGGGAAATAAAAAAACACAAGTCAAAAGACTTGTGTTTTTAGTTGCTTGGCGACGTCCTACTCTCACAGGGACAAGGTCCCAACTACCATCGGCGCTAGAGAGCTTAACTTCCGTGTTCGGTATGGGAACGGGTGTGACCTCTCTGCCATCAT
>NZ_BOQB01000021.1 GCF_018332475.1 Bacillus sanguinis
AACACCATATGTATTAGTATGTAATATTGTTTTTATAATTTTTCTTACAATGTTTGTTACTGCAATTCCAATCAAGCACATTATAAATATATATCCTGGAAAACATTTAAGAACGTAGGTGATCGTCATGTTTTTTATATTTGATTCTATACGGTCTGTGAAAAAACGGTTGTTACCAAGTTTGATTATAGTAATTTCTTTAATTATTGCATTTTCTTCAGCTATAGAATTTATTAGTAATCTGTCGGGATATCGAAAAATGATGACAGTAGCAAATAATTTATCGACTCATAAAAATTTCTATGAAATTTATGCGACGCAAGATATAACATTGTTTAGTGAAGAAAAGGCGAGAGATGACTATCAACATTTCATGCAAGAGTTATCTAATACGATACCCATTACAAATACAACAAATTATTTGTTCCGTGAATATTCATTTGGCTTAAAAAAAGAAAATAGAACGATAAAGACGCTGCTTGTTGATAAAGATATTAATAAATACTTTCATATACTAATTCCACAAGGAAGATATTTTGAGGAATCGGAATTTCATAAATCAGTATTTGATATTAGACCTGTTATATTAGGGGCTAATTATAAAGAAAAGGTATCTATTGGTGATGTTATACCATCTGGAAAAATGAAGCTAAAAGTAATTGGGTTTTTAGAAAAAAATTCACCATTCACATATCCTCGGAGCGGTGAAATATCAGATAATCGTATTACATTATTAGATGACATGGCTATTTTACCAATTGGAACAGAAGAAATAGAGTTCTATAGTGTAGAACTTTTATACAATGGGTTAATTATAGAAACAAATGAAAAGATAAATATAAATGAATTTCAAAAGAAAGTATTAAAGGTAACAGAAGGTAAGGGGTATTCGTATTATGTTACAAATCCGAATAAATTGTTAGAAAACGAAAAGCAAGGTATTGATAATATGTCATACCCATTATTATTAAGCGGTACAGTCTTATTTTTTTCATTTTTATCTATCGTATTAACATCAATGGCAGCACTTTATATGGAGCGTAAAAATATTTCTATTAAATCAGCGTTAGGTGCAAGCACTTTTCAAATATGTCTTCCATTTATTATTGAGTATATGTTGTTATTCATTTTATCGATATGTATAGGAATTACGTATTTTCAATGGGAGAATAGCGGAGCGATTGAAATTCAAAAAGAGCTAGAAAATAGTACCGTATCTTTTT
The DNA here is from genome assembly GCF_018332475.1 of Bacillus sanguinis. Lineage (GTDB taxonomy): Bacteria > Bacillota > Bacilli > Bacillales > Bacillaceae_G > Bacillus_A > Bacillus_A sanguinis. The sequence continues at coordinate 1,224 of NZ_BOQB01000021.1, forward strand.
TTGGAACGTTACAAGTCTCTGAAGAATCATTGATTTTTATAAGTATGTTATCAATTGTAATGATCTTCATTATATATACAATCATTTATTTCAATGTATTAAAAATAAAAAATACATATATGAAAGAGGTGTTATAGATGATTCAGCTCGCAAATGTGGCTAAGGGCTTTGGAAAGAATAATTTTAGTGCATTAAATGATATTAATCTTACAATAGAAAAAGGCGAAATGATAGCTATTATGGGGCCTTCTGGTTCGGGGAAATCTACTCTCCTTAACATTATTGGCTTAATCGATAGCCCCTCTGCTGGAAAGTATTTTTTAGATGGAATGGATACGAGTACATTAAAGTCAAACTATCATAAGTATAGAAATACGGAAGTTGGATTTGTGTTTCAGAACTTTTCGCTACTCGATGATTATACAGTTGTTGAAAATGTAATGCTTCCACTTATATATAGAAGAATTTCTTATAAGAAACGTATACAAATATCAAAAGAAATGCTGGAAATGGTAGGGCTGGAGAGACATATTAATAAATATCCTTACGAGTTATCAGGAGGAGAACAGCAAAGAACAGCGATAGCAAGGGCTTTAGCGCAAGATACAAAAATTATACTTGCTGATGAACCGACTGGTGCTCTTGATCAAGAAAACGGAGAAAAAATTATGAGCATTTTAAAAGAGATTCATAAACAAGGAAAAACGGTACTAGTTGTTACACATGATCAAAAGGTAGCTGCATATTGTCAGAGGACGATACGGTTACTTGATGGTTGTATGGTATAATATGGATAAGTTATATGAAGAGGTGATACATATGGAAAATGTGTATAAAGGACTTAGACATACTGGATTTACTATGATGTTTATTTTTGGTGGTGTATTTCTACTACGTTGGTTCATTCATGATGAAGTGCTACTGGATCAGCTCATTGGTTGTAGTGTAGGGATGGTAATGGTTATTTCTTCAGTTTTCATTCAAAAGTACAGTAAAGAATTACAGGTAGAGGAGAAATATTAAAATGTTATAAGCTCCTTCATATTTTGGAGGGGGCGTTATAGTTTGAATGATTGTTGTAAAAGAAAAGTAGAGCATCGAATTTCGATGCTCTACTTTTTTAATGTGGTAAGAATATCAATTGATAAGCAAACAAAATTCCAAATACATACACAAGTGGGTGAACAGCACGGAATTTACCTTTTGCCACTTTCATAAGTGGGTATGAAATAAATCCAAGAGCGATACCTGTTGCGATACTTGATGTAAGTGGCATGCTTAAGATTACTAAGAATGCTGGGAATGCTTCATCAAATGCATCCCAATCAATGTGACGAACTGAGCCCATCATAAGACTACCAACGATAATTAATGATGGGGCAGTAATAGCTGATACACCAGAAACGGCACTTACTAATGGTCCGAAGAATGCTGCTAATGCGAATAGAACAGCTACTGTAACAGTTGTTAAACCAGTACGACCACCAGCTGCAACACCAGCAGATGATTCAATGTAAGCTGTTGATGGTGTTGTTCCGAACATAGAACCGATTGTTGCTGAGAATGAGTCAGATAGAAGAGCTCGTCCAGCTTTTGGAAGCTTTCCATCTTTCATAAAGCCACCTTGTTGAGCAACGCCAAGTAATGTACCTGTTGTATCGAATAATGTAACAAGGAAGAATGAAAATACAACGCCGTACAATCCATAGTTAATTACATCAGATACAGCAGTAATTGGATTGGAAACGATAATTCCTTCTGGTAATCCAGGCATTGATGTAACACCGTTTGAGAATGATAATTGTCCTGTGAAGTAAGCGATAATACCAGTTAATAGCATGCCGATAAATAGAGCACCATTTACATTTAAAGACATAAGGACAATTGTAATTCCAAGTCCAGCTAATGCTAGTAGTACTGGAGCAGAGTGAAGATCACCAAGCCCAACTAAGTTTGCTTCATTTTTTGTAACGATACCTGTTAAGCGTAAACCGATAAAGGCAATGAAAAGACCGATACCAGCAGTAATTGCATGCTTTAAGTTTTCAGGAATTGCTTCCATTAATTTTGTACGGAAAGATGTGAATGATAACAAAATTAAAATCATACCTGCTACGAATACAGCAGAGAATGCAATTGCGAAAGTCATGCCTTCATGAGCTTTTACAACAGAATAAGAGAAGTAAGCATTTAATCCCATACCTGGTGCAATTGCGATTGGTAAGTTTGTAAAGATCGCCATAAATAATGTTCCAACAACAGCAGCGATAATTGTTGCTGTAAATGCTTGTTCAAATGGAACTCCTGCATCCCCAAGGATGACAGGGTTTACGACAATGATATATGCCATTGTTAAGAAGGTAATAATACCTGCCATAATTTCAGTTTTAATAGAAGTTTTATGTTTTGAAAGGTTAAACATATAAACATCCTTTCTGTTTACGAATAATTTTCACAACAGTTATATATAATATTCGTTTTTTAACTATTTTGCAATAGTTTTGCATAAAAAGTTTATAACAATTCATATTTTGTGTCTTAAATTCGAATATTAATCGTAAGCCGATGTGTGAATTTCAGTTTTTATTGTGTGCATTATAAGGAAAAGGAGTTGAAAGAAGCTATGCCACAGCAAAAAAACTTTATAACAATGCCTGCGCAACATCAAAATAAACAGCCTGGTATTGAATCATTAATGAATCCACTTCCGCAGTTTGAAGATCCAAATTATAAAGGAAGTGAAAAGTTAAAAGGAAAGAATGTATTGATTACAGGAGGGGATAGCGGGATTGGACGAGCTGTTTCCATCGCTTTTGCGAAAGAAGGAGCGAATATCGCGATTGCTTATTTAGATGAAGATGGAGATGCAAATGAGACGAAGCAACATGTAGAACAAGAAGGGGTAAAGTGTGTATTGCTGCCGGGTGATTTAAGTAATGAACAACATTGTAAAGATATTGTAGAAGAGACCGTGCGGCAGCTAGGTAGTTTACATGTTTTGGTAAATAATGTTGCGCAGCAATATCCGCAGCAAGGATTAGAGTATATTACAGCAGAACAGCTAGAAAAGACTTTTCGTATTAATATTTTTTCTTATTTTCATGTTACGAAAGCCGCACTTTCTCATTTAAAGCAAGGGGATGTCATTATAAATACAGCGTCTATCGTTGCATACGAAGGAAATGAAACTTTAATTGATTATTCCGCAACGAAAGGGGCAATCGTAGCTTTTACAAGATCACTTTCTCAATCGTTAGTGCAAAAAGGTATTCGTGTAAATGGTGTTGCGCCAGGACCAATTTGGACACCACTTATTCCATCAAGCTTTGATGAGAAAAAAGTCTCTCAGTTTGGAAGCAATGTCCCGATGCAAAGGCCTGGTCAACCATATGAATTAGCACCAGCATACGTATACTTAGCGTCTGGAGATGCATCCTATGTTACCGGGCAAATGATACATGTAAATGGGGGCGTTATTGTAAATGGATAGTTTTCATTTATAAGAGCAAAGTAAAGTTAATTCCACTTATTATAGTGAGCGCTAGGGGGGATATAGATGAAAAAGTTATGTTTCGTCATACTATTATTTTTCATCCTACCGGTTAGTGCTTTTGCTGATACAGATCATTTAATATTAGTGAATCTTACGACAAACCAGTTGTCTTTTTTTGAAAATGGAAATTATACAAAAACGTTCCCCGTAACAACTGGAAGAGATCGTACACCTACGCCTGAAGGGAATTTTTGTATTATAACTAAATATAAAAATAAAGAATACCATCGAAAAAAAATAGCTGGGGGTGCACCAAATAATCCTCTTGGTACGAGATGGCTTGGGCTAGATAAGAATGAATATGCGATTCATGGGACAAATCGGGAATGGACGATTGGAAGTAGGGAATCAAATGGTTGTATTCGCATGCATGACAGGGATATACAGTGGTTATATGATCGAGTCCAATTACAAACAAAAGTAATTATTTCTCGTTTTCATACGAGCCCCGAATATGAAGCGAATAAGCTTGGTTACCGCGTTGTGAGTTGGAGTGGTCGTAAAGTAAAAGAAGAGCAAATTGGTATGCTTACGTTAGTAGACCGCGCCGATATATATTGGCAAGAACCAAATGGGCAGCTAACGAAAGTGAAAACGGTATTGCCAAACGAAAGATATGCAGTGTACTCAAAACGAAAAGATGGAATATATTATATAGGAAACAATTTGTATATTGTGGATGAAACAGGAGAAAAAATTCGTTATGAACAAATTCCTTCTTCGGTTTTAAGTAATATATATAAACGGAAATATAATGTTCCGTAATGGCTACCGTATTATAGACGGTAGCTTATTTCTACTTTGAGTTTAACTGCAACTATTGTATTTTGCTGAATATAATACAGTACAGATAGGGGGGCGGTTACATTATGAAAAGTGAATTTGCTTTTAAAGTTTTCTTAGTAACGACCTGTTTATTTATCGTGTATTTGTATGCGTTTCTCGTCTTTTCGTTTTATGTTCCATATGTTGATTTAATATTGTTCTTCGGATTTATTTGGGCGTTTGTTAAGGCGAGGGAAGGGGAGAAAAGTATATATCGGCGTATTACCTTATGCGGGACGGCCGTTCTCGTTATTTTGTACTTTTTTATTATGCATGATTTTTGGAGGGGAATGTAAAAAAGCATACGAGTAATCGTATGCTTTTTATGTTTAATACCTTGGTTTAAAAGTATGACAACAAGTCTCTACACTCGTTGCTACAGAACTTTCTAGCGTCTCGTTTGTTAAAACCGCGCTTGTATATGAATCATTTGTATTCGAACCAGTTTCTTGTGCATCTGGTTGAACAACGATTGCACTTGCTTGACAAAAGTTACCTTGTCCCCAAAATGAGCAATTGGAAACAGAGCATTTCACTTCTGGCATAAAACCCCCTCCTTATACATTAGTTTGGGATTTTACGCCCATTTCATGTGTAGAAGGAGTTTCCTTTTCTCGTTATTTTTTCGTTTGCTCAAGCCATTCTTTTAATTTGTCTTTCGGTTGTTCACCGCTAATGCGGCTTACTTCTTTGCCATCTTTAAAGTGAATGATTGTTGGCGTTCCTTTAATTTTATATTCATCCCAAGGAGCATCTAGTTTTTCAATATCCATAACTTTCATATCAACGTTCAAGTCTTTAGCCATTGGTACTACGACAGGAGATAGCTTTTGGCAATGAACACAAGATGTTTGATAAAAGTATACTGTTTCTTCTTTTTTCTCTTTTAAATTCTTTTGAAGATCTGAAAGAGAGATTTTGTTTGTATAGTAGTCAGGACCATTTGTTTTACTATCAGTAGCATTATCAATTTTTTGGCTAGTAGCATTTTTTTCTTCCATTTGTGTGACAGCGAAAATTGCTGCAAACAAGGCGATAATAATACCACCAAATATAAGCATTTTTTTCATTGTTTCATCTCCTTATTTGTTTTTTATTACAATGAAACTACAAACAGCGATTGTAATAAAGCCGATAAGTGCTAAAAACGGGATTGTAATAAAACCAAACCAGTTTATGAATTCTCCGGTGCAAGGTACACGGCCGCAAGCTGCTCCGGCAGCTGAAAATGCTGCGACTTTTTGAATTGCATAGTGATATAAAGAAATACAAGCACCAATACTTGCAATTGGTAAAGAATAACTGGCGATGCGATAATCTTTCTTTGCTACAGCGATGCCAAGCCATAAAACGAATGGGTACATAACAATACGTTGATACCAACAAAGTACACAAGGCTCAAATTTCATGATTTCGGAAAAATACAGACTTCCTAGTGTAGCGACAAAAGAAGCTCCCCATGCGGTAAGTAAAGCATATTCTTGCTTTTTTTCTCGTCCCATATTTTATACCTCTCTTATAATAGTTACATACTAAATTATAGTATGAAGTGCTACAGAAAAGAAAGAAAAAATATGTTTATCAATAAAAGTTTTATAAGAGGAAACTTTTATTGATATAAACATTTTAAAAAAGCGCTATTCTCATAAAGAGAATAGCGCTATATTTTACATTTGAATTTGCTCTACTTCTTCTATATGTGACTTTTGGGATGCGTGGTCAATATATTGAAATAGGAGCTGCAATTGTTTATCAACTTCTGGCAGTTCTTTACTGTATTGATAAGCGTGTAAAAAATGTTCAATACGCTTAGAAAATAGTTGATCGTTCGTTTGAACCATAAGAACGAGTAATTTATCCCAATTACAGCAATACGTGTAATAGAGAGCTTTATCATAGTCGTTATATGTTTGCACTGTGTACCCTCCTTACTGAGGAGTTATATATAGTGTGTGAAAAGCAAGGAGAAATACACTTGAAAGAATTTGTTAAGAAAAAAAGTGAATGAAAAGAAAAAACGAGGTATTTCCTCGTTTTTAAGCTTTTGGCATTGGCGTAGGTGTTGGCTTGCCATAGCCCTCTTTATATTTATTGTCGATATAGTTGCGAATTTCCAGCGTTGATTTTCCTTTTTGTTTCATGGAAGCAGATTCAACTGCGATTTCTAGGCAATTGACACACGTCGTTGCGTGGGAATCCCAAACAACTTCACCATTCTTTTTAATTTCACGAATAAAGCAGTTTTTATTATTTTTATGTCCTACACTTTCACCGCAACCGCAGTAACATGGAATCCAATCTAATAGCTCTGCATTTTGTCCAGCGACAGTGTAGATATCTTTCATTTGTGGATCAAGCTTGTCTAAGAAGGTAGGAAGTGTGTCGACTCCTTTTGTTTTTTCTTGAATGTCAGCTTGCTGAGTGTGCGATGCGTGGTCGTGCTCTTCTTTTGATTCAGATGATTTTTTTTCATTTGTGCTAGTAGCTCCGCAACCAGCAAGAATTAAACTCAGTACTGCAAGTAAAGAAAATACATATTTCTTCATACGCTTGTCCCCTTTACAAATGTATTAATCAAATTGTATCAGAGATTATGGTGTATCGGTTGAAGATTTTTTCGACTGATTTTTGAAACGCCATCGTAGTGAATGAAATAGAAATAGAATTGGGATATAGGCGTATACAATATATAAACCAGCTTGAGATAGGACTGTATTTAATGTATTGATATTTTCGCGGTTTGTGAAAAATAAGGATGAAATAAATATGGCTGCGATAAAAAGTGGCAATGTAATTTTAAATGGTATGTGAAAAGATTTTTTACTAATGCAACAAGAAGACCAGATTGTTAAACAAAGATTAGGTAAAATAATGAGATACCATAGGAAAATAATGATGTACTCAAACCTTTGGATGAAAGGAACCTTTATGATTTTTAGCATCGTTAATGTTGGCCAAATGGTATGATGTAGTTGCCCTGGACTATAGTACATAAGGGAAACGATGGCTAGTATTACGTATAGAATTGTCGTAAAAGCAATACCACCATGTGCCCATTTATTTAACGATTTTCCTTTTTTAATAAACGGATAAAAAACAAGGATTGCTTCAAATCCAAGAAATTCTAATGCAGATGCTTTCGTTGCAGTTAGAATTTCTAAAGGTGAATGATTTAGAATTGGAAAAATGTTACGGACATGCGCATATTTCATTGGAAAAACTAAGAATAACAGGACGAAAATCGGTATGATAACGCCCCAAAAACAAATTCCAGTTACAGAACGAAAGCCGCCCCTAATTATGTAATAAGCTACAAACAAAAATAGTAAAGTTAATTTCCACGGTTTAATTGTAGGAAAGACCCAAACTTGAATAACTTCAATATACGTACGAAGAACAGTAAGGCAAAATAATAAAAGGTATGCAGCAAAGCATATGGAAAAAAATTTTCCAATCCATTTTCCGAAACATGTCGTATGAATATTCATTAAATCATTATCTTTTTCTAACATTTTAAGCATACAAAATAAAACGATATGAGTCGCAATACCAGCAATAATAAGAGAAATCCAAGCATCATAACCGGCAAATTGCGCAATAATCCTTTGGTACCCTAACACGCCTACTCCAATTTGAAGGGAGTGTAATAGAAGGAATGTGAAATAAGGGGAAACAGTATGTGTTTTATCTTGTCCAGCCATGATAGCACCTCACTATTCTCCGATACCAGATTGTACGACATTAATTTTTACATGAACAGCAACGTTTACGTTAGGATACATATCTTGAATTTGTTTCATGCTCCATTTTCTTGAATGACTACGAATTTCTTCACGTATTCCTATTGGATCGATTTTATTTTCTTGGAATTGTTTTATTAATTCGTTTAAATCCTTTTCAAGCATTTTTTCTATATGCCTTTTTACGTAAGTTACATTTTTACTCTTTGATAAATCCAGCCATCTGGGAGCATTTTTTATGAGTCCATTTAACTTTAAGTGTATGTTAACTTTCGGAATATCACCGTTTGGCGAAAGAGAGCACTCACTATTTCCAGATAAGTTTTGAGTAGCAATTACTCCTTTATGTTTACCTTGACGTATCGGAACTTCGTAACGCCCATTTTTCGTTGGATTAATGAGTAATTTAAATAAAAAAGACCTTTTCCTGTCTGTATACATAGCCACTTTATCCTTTTTTAAAAAAGCGAGTCCTTTAATAGAAGCAGATTTGTCTTCTGATACTTGAATGTAAGGAAGAAATGGATCACATCCAGATGAATAGAAGTTATATAAAAAAATATTTAAAGCTGTCCGCGGGATTGTCTCGTTTTTTATATTTTGCTCCAGTAAATCAGATAAATAAAGTGATCCATTTGTTTTGACATGTTTCAGTAATTCTTCTGCTGAACTATCTACAAGCGCTAGTTGTACATCTCGGCCAATGTTAGGATCACGTTGTAAGTTGTTAATAACATCTCCAAGTCCATGTTCACCAAATGCTTTTCCAAATAGGACAACACGCATTTGACCTACAGCGATCGTATGTGGAGATTTGGCGTTTAGAAGCGAAGAGATTGTTTCAATTGTACCTGCATGAGTGGATTGAGTTTCTGGTTTAGATTGTACGCCTTTTGTGTAATCCGGATATAAAATTGTCCCGCGAAATTTTTTATCTTTTGTTATATCGAATCCACCTACGTGAATCATTCGCTGTGTATCAACTATATGTGCTTCTGTACAACCAGATTGAAAAATTAAAATGATAATGAAAAAGCATAAAAAAATATTTTTCATTTTTCCTCACCGTCACGTTTTTCTTTCGCTTTGTTCGGGTCATAGCGCCATTTCTTTTTGGGCCTTAAAAAAGAAGCGCGTTCTGCAGTTTGACTAAATGGAAGACGAAGGAGTCCTTCAGCTGTACCTAAACCGCGAAATGGGTATAAAGGTAATAAATAAGGTGATCCAAGTGATTTTAAGCGAATTAAATGAGCGAGTATAAATACGAATCCGACGATAAGGCCTACGCCGCCAAATGCTCCAGCTAAAATGATGAGAGGGAATCGTAATATCCGGATAGTGGAAGACATTTTTACTGTTGGTGTTGTGAACGATGCAAGCGCAGATAAGGCAACCGCAATTAATAAAATAGTGCTCGTTAAAGCAGCCTCGACAGATGCTTGCCCAATTACAATTCCACCAACAATACCAATCGTTTGGCCGACTTTAGTCGGTAAACGAGCCCCAGCTTCGCGCAGTAATTCAATTGTAATTTCTAAAAAGAGTGCTTCTAACATAGGTGGAAACGGTACGTTAGCTCTAGAATAAATAATAGGACCAAGTAAATCAGCTGGAATCATTTGATAGTGATACGTTAATACAGCTGTATAAATAGCTGATGAAAATAAAGAGAATGCTGCTCCGAAAAAGCGAACTAATCTAAGAAATGAGCCAGCTATCCATGGTAAATAATAATCTTCTGGAGAGACGAAGAAATCGAGTAATGTCGCTGGTCCAGCTAATGCATATGGTGAACCGTCTGTTAAAATGACAACTCCTCCATTCAGTAATGCATAAACGGAGCGATCTAAACGCTCTGTAGGTAGTAAAACAGGGAAGGGAGAGTTGCTATTATCACTAATAAGCTGTTCAACTAGAGTTGCATCAAAAGGGTAATCAAAATCAATATCTTGTAGACGCTGCATTGCGGTGTTAATATGTTGTTCATTTGTAATTCCTTCGATATAAGCAACTACGATTTTGGTTTTTGACATAGAACCAATGCTAACTTCCTTGAAAATTAATTGCTCGGTTACAATATTTCGGCGTAATAAATGTATATTTATATCAACATTTTCAACAAAACCAACTTTAGGGCCAATAACACTATATTCATTTTCCGTGTCATTTACTAAACGAGTTCCTAAAACGGTACTCTCGGCGCGTAGAAGTGCATACGCTGCTTGCCCTGAACCTTTTTTTAGCTGTAATAATACGTATCCGCCTAATAATTTCTCACGAATATCATCAATGGACGGATTGATGAGGATGTCTTCAATAGATACGACATTTAAGATGTCATCAATATGTTGAATCTCGTCCAATTTATTTTTTATAGGTGCTAAAATGAATCGCTTAATAATAAGTGATTCTACTGTCGATTTATAATAAAACAAACATAATGTCCCATCTTCTATAATGTTATAAGAAGAAAAGTCGCTTGATTTTTTCATAGTATGGATAAAATCTGGAATAGAACAGAAGGTTTGTTTTTTCTTTTTAGATGATAAACGAAACATTTTCCCACCCCCTAACATATATCATTTACTTGTGTTAGTTTTTGGGAAAGGCGGGAATTTATACTTGAAAATTGAAAGTTCATAAAGAAAAGGAAGAGTATTGAAAATCTCTTCCTTTTTGGCGTATTAATTTGTGTTCTTTTCCTTAATAGACTTTACTAATTTAATCATTTCAGCTCGTATATCTTCTTTTTTTACATTTAATTTTTCTGCAATTTGTTTAATGTCCATTCCGTCTTTTTTCATTTTTAGTACATCATCAAGAGGAGTATTACTTTTTTGAGAGATGATTGTTAATACTGTGAGCTGACGTAATCCGATATTATATTCTTTCATTTTTTGTTTTAGGCCGTCGGGTGTAGATTTTTGCATATTTGCTAATTCTTGCAGTAGTGCTTTTTTCGTTTCTTTATTCATATGATGCTTGTTCAACTTACTTGGATCTACACCGAAATGTTCGGCTGTTTTCTCCCAAGATTTATTTTGTTTATAGTAAGCTAAAACGTCTTTTATTTCTTTTTTACTCATTCTTGCAATGTGAGCAGCTTTCCAAATTTCATATTTGTTATAGCCTAGTTTTTCGAGCGACTGCATTTCTTCTTCCGAAATTAGTTTATGATGATGGAATGTTACTTCTTTTGGTGTGGCAGCGGAAGTAGGGAAGGTAGAGATCCCACATAATAATGCTACCATAGTCATACTTAAAGCAATTTTTTTGTACATATAAACTCCTCCTAGATGGATAATGTGGAAAACTGTACACATATCATTTCCATAAAATGTGAAATACTTGTGAACAAATCAAGTTTTTTTATTCACAAGTATGAAATGACGTTTTTGGAAGTTTTCCAACATAAAACATTGATTAATAGTAAAAAACTAGGGTATAATCGAAATTGAAAATCAATATCAATAATAAACGTATACATATAGATAAAAATAAGGGAGAGAAAAATATGACTACATATACTTCCATCGCGAATGTGATTAAAGAAAGACGTTCTGTTCGTACATTTACAGATAAAGCAGTAGACAAAGAGTTATTAATTGAATTATTAAATGACGCAACGTGGGCACCGAATCATAAACACCGTGAACCATGGAATTGTAAATTATACATTGGAGAAGGTCGTCAGAAGTTAGTAGATGCAGTATTAAACTCTTTCACAGAAGAAGAAAGAGCGAAACGCGGTAAAATTTTATCTGATCGTTTCTTAAGCACACCTGCACAAATCGTTGTATATATAAATGAAGATCCTCGTCAAATACAACGTGACGAAGATTACGCTGCAACATGCGCATTTATGCAAAACTTCCAACTTCTTGCTTGGGAACGCGGCTTAGGTTGTGTTTGGAAATCAGGCGGATTAAACTACAATCCATTATTTATAGAAGGTCTTGGTTTAACAAGAGGTCAACGCATCGTTGGAATTCTTCACCTTGGCTATTTCGATAAAGCGCCAGAAGGAAAAGCTCGTACACCGATTACGGAGAAGATGGAGATTATTGAAGGTTAATAGATGAGACATTCTCGTTTTTTATGAGGGTGTCTTTTTATTATGCAATCAATCCTCATGAAAGCTTGTTCTCAATCATACACTTTCTTAAGGGAAAGTGTAAGGAGGGAAAATAATGAGAGCAAGTGACGATAAAGCACTGCAATATGCGATTGCGGAAATTACGGAAATTGCGACTGGATTTGGGCTTGATTTTTATCCGATGCGTTATGAAATATGTCCAGCGGAAATTATTTATACATTTGGTGCATATGGGATGCCGACGCGTTTTTCACATTGGAGTTTTGGAAAACAGTTTTTCAGAATGAAATTACAATATGATTTAGGTCTTAGTAAAATATACGAACTCGTTATTAACTCTGATCCATGTTATGCCTTTTTATTAGATACGAACTCGTTAATTCAAAATAAATTAATCGTAGCACACGTGTTAGCGCACTGTGATTTCTTTAAAAATAACATTCGTTTTTCAAATACGAAGCGAGATATGGTAGAAAGTATGTCAGCAACAGCTGAACGGGTGAAAGCATATGAGCATAAGTACGGAAAAGAAGAGGTAGAAACATTTTTAGATGCCGTACTTGCCATTCAAGAGCATATTGACCCGTCGCTCATGCGTCCGAAACTTGCATGGAGTATTGATGACTTAGAAGAGGAAGAAGTAGAAAAGAAAAAGTCATCGCAATACGATGATCTATGGAATTTAGATGATCGAAATAAAAAGCAGGAACGTTCCAATGTACGTAAAAAGAAGAAAATTCCGCCGCAACCAGAGAAAGATCTACTCCTCTTTATTGAAGAATATAGCCGTGAGCTAGAAGATTGGCAGCGAGACATATTAACGATGATGCGTGAGGAAATGCTATATTTCTGGCCGCAGCTTGAAACGAAAATTATGAACGAAGGCTGGGCTTCGTATTGCTAAGGTGCTCAATGTGAAAAAAATCAAACATTTTTCTGCAAAAAGAAGGGATTTTGTGGTAGTATGTCAAAGTATACAACAATAATTATTGTTGTATACTTTGACATACTACTGAAAGTTTAGTAAGGATGATACTTATGGGGAACAGATATGTAGTGAATCTCAATAGGGATTTAGATGGAAATATTAAAGAACATTTGCGAAATAAAGAATGTGAAATCTTTTTTTACGATGATTTAATACCTAATCAAATAGTCATAGAGACTATTCAAGACATGGAGTGTTTATCTTCATTTGATTTTGTAAAAAGTGTAAGGGAAACTAGAACGGGGCATTTACTTCAAAGCAACCATTCTGTTACTACATTAAAAATGTACCCTTCCCTGGAGGAAGATGCTGAGCTATTACATAAAGAAAATTATTATGGATTTGGGACGAAAATTGCTGTATTAGATGCAGGGATTAATAAAGAATATTTTTCCCATATACATAATGAAAAAGATTTTACGGGACATGGTTCAACGCCTATTACATATCATGGTAATGTTGTGGTTTCTATCATTAAAAAGTTTGCACCTGGTGCAGGGATCTATTCGGGTAAAATTTGTAACAGTGTAGATGATTTAAAAGAGGAAAATTTGCTTTCTGCACTTCAATGGGCAGCAAGAGAAGAGAAAGTAAATGTGATTAATCTTTCCGCTGGATTCAACAGTGGATGTAAGGGAAATTGTATGTTAGCAAATTATATAAATGCAATTGTGCAAAAGCTAAAAATTATTATTGTAGTGGCTGTTGGAAATAGAGAAAAAGCCACAACATTTTGTCCAGCATGTGCACAAGAAGCGATCTCTGTTGGAAGTTTATCGAAAGATGGAAATAGTGTCGCAGATTTTAGCACACCTGGTAGTATTCATTTAAGTAAACCAAATGTAGTTGCCCAGGGACATGGCGGTATATTCTTCCCTGATGGTCCTATACCATTTGAAGGGACATCTTTTGCCGCACCTGTAGTATCAGGGATTATAACTGCCTTAGTATTAAATAATCCTAGCTCGGCTACACTAATAAGTAATTTTTATATGGCAACTGAATATCTTGATAATACCCCTGGAAAAAAACAGGGACTTGGAAAGGTATCTCTTCCTAAATTAATGGAGGTGTTAGAAAATGCTCAAAAAATTCATCCTACAGGTACAGAAAATTGACGATTTGTTTGAATTAAAACAACTAGGAAATATTATTTTTGTAGATGATTTAATAAATGTTGTTGTTTTGGAAACAGAAGAAGGAAATTTATCGCTAATTGAAAATGATCCGAATGTTACGCAAGTTCAAGAATCGCGAAGAGGGATGCTTTTGGAAATAGCTTAAAAGGCACTATTGTATTTACAATAGTGCCTTTTTATTTTCATTAAATTTAAATGTTCTTACTATATAAAAGTGTATAATAAATATATACAAATTTCTAAAGTTGGTGATGAAGGTGAGTAAAAGTAATTTTTCTTTTTTTCGAGAAAAGTGGGATGTGTTAGCTAATCTTGGTGAAACTGCTGAGAAGAATATGTATTATGATCCTCATACAACATTGATGAAACTTCGTTTGTTCGGGGAAACATTGGCTAAAGTTATTTTAGCCATGGAGAATATTAAAGAAGCATATAATACGAGTCAGGTTGATCGTATACAAACGTTACGTCGAGAAGGCTTATTAGAAAAAGAGCTTTACGATATGTTTGACGCACTTCGTAAAAAAGGAAACAGCGCAGCGCATGAAGCTGGATATGGAACGGTTAAAGAAGCGCAAGCGTTGTTGCTTATGGCATTCCGTCTAGGTATTTGGTTTATGGAAGTGTATGGTGATTGGGACTTTGAGGCAACAGAGTATGTTGAACCTGTAAAGGAAGAAAAAGTAGATGCTTCAGCATTGCAAAAGGAATATGATGAGAAAGTAAAACAGTTAGAAGCAGAATTAGAAAAGGTTCGCAAAGAATCACAGTATGATACATCAGAGGACAGGCAAAAACGTAGTCGTATTTCAAAAAAATATGTGAATCGTTTACGTTTATCGGAAGAAGAGACGAGAATAATTATTGATGAAAAGTTACGTCAAGCTGGTTGGGAAGCTGATAGTGTTAATCTTACTTTCCAAAATGGCACACGCCCAGAAAAGGGACGAAATATGGCGATCGCTGAGTGGACTGTTAAAGGTGGTCGAGCAGATTACGCTTTATTTATTGGTAAACAACTTGTTGGTTTTATTGAGGCTAAAGCAAAACATAAAAAAATTTCTTCTGTATTAGATAGCCAGACGAAGTGGTATGCCCGTAATGTTTACCAGCATGAAGATGAAATCTTGATGCCAACAATGGGTGAGTATAAAGCTCCATTTTTATACGCAACAAATGGACGTCCGTACTTAAAACAATTAAAAGATGAATCTGGTATTTGGTTCTGGGATTCTCGTAAACCATTAGAGCATTCACGTCCATTAGAAGGATGGCACTCTCCTATGGATTTACAGATGCTGTTAGAACAAGATGATCAGGATGCTGATAAGAAACTAGAAGAAGAAAGTATTGAAAAATTTAGTTTACGTCCTTACCAACAAAATGCCGTGCTGTCTGTAGAAAGTGGTTTAAAGGAAAGCAAGCGGAGAATGCTAGTTGCGATGGCAACGGGGACGGGAAAAACTCGTACAGCGATTGCATTAATGTATCGCCTTATAAAAACGAAAAAGTGTCGTCGAATTCTATTTTTGGTTGACCGTAAATCATTGGGGACACAAACAGAAGACTCTTTGAAAGATACAAAATTTGAGGGGCTTGCATTTACGGATATATATGATGTGAAAACATTAGAACATATATCACCTGAGATAGAAACGAAAGTACATATTGCAACGGTACAAGGTATGGTACAGCGTCTGTTTTATAGTGACAATGCAAACTTACCAACAGTTGGACAATATGATTTTATTATTGTTGATGAAGCGCACCGCGGCTATACAAGTGATCGCGAGATGTCAGAAGAGGAAATGGAGTTCCGTGATCAAAATGATTATATTAGTCAATATCGTCGTGTGATCGATTATTTTGACGCAGCATGCTTAGGATTGACGGCAACACCAGCCCTTCATACGACAGATATTTTTGGTATGCCGATTTATAAGTATTCGTATAGTGAAGCAGTATTAGATGGATACTTAGTGGACCATGAGCCACCGTATGTGTTTAAAACCGAGCTAATGGAAGCAGGGATTAAGTTCGAGAAGGGTGACGAAGTACAAGTGTACGATGTTGACCAACAAGAACTAAAGTTAGAAGAGATGGAAGATACGGTTCAATTTGAAGTGGAACAGTTCAACCGAAAGGTAATCAGCGAGCCTTTCAATCGTGCTGTTTTAAACAAGTTAACGGATTATGTTGATCCAACTAGTAAAGAGAAAACGTTAATTTTTGCAGTAAATGATGCACATGCTGATACGATTGTACGTCTATTAAAAGAGGCTTACAAAGAGCGTGGTGATGAAGTGGAAGATGATGCTATTATGAAAATCACAGGCTATATTCATAAACCACTTGAAGCGATTAAACGTTTTAAAAACGAACGTTTACCGAATGTTGTTGTTACAGTAGACTTGTTAACGACGGGGATTGATGTACCAGCTATTACAAACTTAGTGTTTTTACGCCGTGTACAATCTCGTATTCTGTATGATCAAATGTTAGGACGAGCAACTCGTTTATGTACGGATATCGGAAAAACACATTTTAATATTTATGATGCAGTTGGTATTTATGATAATTTAAAATCATACACAGACATGAAACCTGTTGTGAAACAACAAAATTATTCAATTGATGATTTGTATCAGTCATTAACAAACGCTAATGATGAAAAAGAAGCGGATTTTTATCGTGATCAACTTATCGCAAAAATACAACGCAAGAAACAACGTCTTCCAGAAGAAGCGAAGCAGAAATTTACAGAGCTGACGAATGGGAAGAGCATTGATGATTGGGCGCATGAATTACAATCTGTAACACCAGGAGCAGCAAGAGAACAAGAGCTTTTATTTGAATATATTTCACAATATCGTACCCAAGGTGAAAAAATATATATTTCTAACCATAATGATCGTGTTACGAAAGTAGAGCGTGGATATGGAGAAGGGAATAATCGCCCTGAAGATTATCTTGAAGGGTTTGAGCGTTTCATAAAAGAAAACATTAACTTAATCCCCGCATTGCAAATTGTGTGTACACGTCCCAAAGAACTAACACGTCAAGATTTGCGGGAGTTAATTACGATCCTTGAAACGAAAGGGTTCAAGCAATCTCATTTACAAACAGCGTGGAAACAGACGAAAAATGAAGATATTGCAGCGGACATTATTACATTTATTCGTCAAGCAGCTCTTGGAGATGCACTAGTGGATCATGAGGCACGCATTAAACGTGCGATGCAGAAGGTATACTGCTTATATGATTGGACACCACGCCAACAAAAATGGTTAGAGCGAATTGAAAAACAGTTACTACAAGTACCAGTGCTAGCACCAACTCCAGAAGATGCATTTTCAGAAGAGCCATTTCGTAGTCGAGGTGGTTACAATATGCTAAAACGCGAATTTGGAGAAGAGATTGACAAGATTGTGTATACTATAAATGATTACTTATATATTAGCTAACAATGTGCCTCTATAATGAGGCACACTTTTCATGTAAAGGAAGGGAAAGCAAATGAACAACCAAGAAATTGTACAAAAACTATGGAATCTTTGTAACGTACTTCGTGATGATGGTATTACATATCAACAATACCTAACAGAGTTAACATATATTTTATTTTTGAAGATGATGAATGAGAAGGGGAATGTATCTTTTGAAGACAGAGTAAATATAGAGCATGTCATTCCAGAAGAGTATCGCTGGGAGAGCTTAGTATCCCGCGAAGGAATAGAATTAAAAGAACATTATCAACGCCTTCTTTTAGAACTTGGAAGTTCAGACAATAGCGTCTTACGACAAATTTATGCTGATGCAAGTACAAGCATTTCTGAGCCGAAGAACTTAGAAAAAATTATTAAATCCATTGATAATTTAGATTGGTACAATGCAGAAAAAGAGGGACTAGGTGATTTATATGAGGGCTTGCTAGAAAAAAACGCAAGTGAAACAAAGTCAGGAGCAGGTCAATATTTTACACCTCGTGTATTAATTGATGTAATGGTTAAGCTTGTTGACCCTAAAATTGGAGACAAATGCATTGACCCAGCAGCAGGTACATTTGGTTTTATGATTGCAGCCGACCAATATTTGAAAAATCAAACTGATGATTACTTTGATATTGATCCAGAACAAGCTAAGTTTCAAAAAACAGAAGCATTTACAGGAATGGAGCTTGTAAAAGACACCCATCGTTTAGCGTTAATGAATGCGCTACTTCATGGCATCGAAGGGCGTTTAGAGCAAGGAGATACATTATCTAGTAACGGAAAATGGATAAAGAACTTTGATGTTATTTTAACAAATCCTCCGTTTGGTACTAAAAAAGGTGGGGAACGTGCAACTCGTGATGATTTAACATTTGAAACATCCAATAAGCAGTTGAATTTCTTACAGCTTATTTATAATGCATTAAAAGATGATGGAAATGCGCGCGCAGCAGTTGTTTTACCAGATAACGTACTATTTGAAAGTGGGATTGGTGCACAAATCCGTCGAGATTTAATGGACAAGTGTAATCTGCACACAATTTTACGTTTACCAACAGGGATTTTCTACGCACAGGGTGTAAAAACAAATGTGCTATTCTTTACAAGAGAAAAAACAGATCGAGATAGTACAAAAGAAGTATGGGTATACGATCTTCGTACAAATATGCCGTCATTCGGAAAACGTACTCCATTAACAGAAAAACATTTTGATGATTTTATAAAAGCATATCATGCTGAAAATCGTTCAAACGTGGAAGATGAAAGATGGAACGTATTTACACGAGAAGAGATTGCGAAAAAAGATGATAGCTTAGATATTGGCTTAATTGCTGATGAATCATTGTCTGTATATGAGAATTTACCAGATCCAATTGAATCAGCGGAAGAAGCGATTAGTAAGTTAAAACAAGCTATTACATTATTAAATGAAGTTGTAGATGAATTGAAAGCGGTGGAAGAAACTGAGGTGGTTAAGTAGTGAGTAAGAGGAAAAAGACCATCGAGGAATTATTGGGAGAGACGTTGTTATCAGAGGAAGGACAGTTATACACAGTACCTGAAAATTGGATTTGGACTAATTTAGGTAGTTGTTTAGAAAATATTCAATATGGTTATACCGAGACAGCTTCATCTGAAGAAATCGGACCAAAATTTTTGCGTATTACTGATATCCAGAATGATAAAGTAGATTGGAATAGTGTACCGTATTGTAAAATAAACGAAAAGGATTTAGAAAAATACCTATTAAAAGATGATGATATTGTTGTAGCACGCACAGGTGCTACAACGGGAAAAAGTTATTTAATTAATGAGCCAGTTATTGCCGTATTTGCTTCTTATTTAATTAGATTGAGAAAAAGTAAAGCTATATATCCAAAATACCTATGGAATTATATGAAAAGTCCAATGTACTGGAAACAAATAATGGTTGTTAAAAAAGGAAGTGCACAGCCAGGAGCCAATGCTCAGATACTGGGCAACCTTTCTTTACCATTACCACCTTTAAATGAACAAAAACGTATTGCTGAGAAAATAGAGTGCTTGTTAGAAAAGATTGAAGAAGCAAAAGCCTTGATTGAAGAAGCAAAGGAAACGTTTGAGAATCGCCGAGTAGCTATTTTAGATAAGGCGTTTCGTGGCGAGTTGAGTCAAAAGTGGAGAAGGAAAAATGATAATACTCATTCAGTCTGGGATTATGTTTTAAACAAGCATAATGAACGAATTGAATTGTATAAAAAAAATAAGAACATAAACAAAAAAATAAAAAAACCTGATTACTTAATTTATGATATAGAAAAGGTTATACAAATAAAACCAGATCTTCCTAATAATTGGATTCAAGCGCCAGCAGGGTTTTTATGTGATACCATAGTTCCTGGGCGGGATAAGCCTAAATCGTTTACTGGTTCGATACCATGGGTTACAATTCCAGATTTGAGTGGCAATTATGTATATGAATCGAGAGAAGGAATAGGCTTATCGCTTGAGGAAATAGAAGAAGTAAAGGCTAAAAAAATTCCTGTGGATAGTGTAATTATGAGTTGTGTGGGTAGGTTTGGCGTTTCAGCGATTGTAGGTAATGAAATGGTTATCAATCAACAATTACATGCATTTTTACCAAGTGAAATGGTATTGCCAGAGTATTTAATGTATCATATTAGATTTCTTACGAATCATATGAAGTCTATTGCCACTTCTACCACAGTCGCTTATTTAAATAAACAAAATGCAAATAGTATTCCTATTAATTTACCTCCTATTGAAGAACAACATGTGATTGTAAAAATTTTAAATACACTACTTGGGAACATGAATGAAGTACAGGAGAACCTTAAATCTATAGATATGGAAATTGGAATTTTAAAACAATCGGTTCTCTCAAAAGCTTTACGAGGTGAACTTGGCACAAACGATCCAACCGAAGAAAGTGCTATTGAACTACTCAAAGAAGTATTACAAGAAAACATTAAATAAATTAGCAGAAGGACATCTAACTCAAGATGTTCTTTTTGTTATACCTATAACTTTACCTGAATACAGTAATAGTAACTTACAAAAGTAACTTTATTCTCATAACATTACAAAGATAAGGAAGATGTACAATGACACGTTGGTATAACGTGAATGAAGCATTGGAGGTATTGAAAAGTTACGATATTACGAGTTCGAAGCAGATGATTACAAGATGGTTACGGGAGGGGAAGATTGTGGGTGAGGCGGGTATGAATCGTAAGGAAGGCTGGCGTATTCATGAGAAAGATTTAGAGGATTTTATTGAAAGAATGAAGCCAGGTTTAAGAAAACTATTTTTTCGTAATGAAGAATTGCAGAATGAACTACACGATTTGAGGGAGAAAGTTAGTATGTTGGAACAGAAAGAACAGATTTTTCCTATAGCCAGCCATGTACATATTCCTGAGGATTGGAAGGTGCAGCTTCAATTGTCTCAAAAGCAAAGTGAATTACTTTTGGGGCAAGTCGAATCTTTGGTAAAAGAGAATCGAAAGTTACAAGAGAAGAATGAAATTTTACAGAAAGAAAAGTATTTATTAATTGAAGAGAAGATGCGATGGATTGATGAAAATAAAGAATTATCTTTACAAAAGCAAAAAGATAAGAAAATAGATGGTGATAAAGAGAATGTTAATAACAATATGCCACAGAAAAATCATATGGAAAATACGAAAGTGGAAAAAGTAACCTTTGATGTATTTCAAGAGGTATTGGCTAAATATTTAAAAGACGAAATAACCAAACAAGAGGAACAAATATTATATGAATATTTGTTAAAGCAAATGTTTGAAGAAGATGGTACATTGAAAGAATCACTTAAGGGAACGGAATCGAAGTATTACTGTCATAGCGGGAATAAACCTTATGATACATGGAAGCCTTTTGTGAATGCCCAAGTGAAACATCTTGTGAATAACAAGGAGATTATCTTAAAAGAAATAGAAGAACCAAGAGAGGAAGAAAGGGAAGAGCAGGTTGAAGAAAAATAGTTATTTCTTCAACCTGCTTTTTTTTACAATAATATTTGCTGGATTAAAAAATTTTTTTGATGGTAGCAGTTCGTTGTATAGAGACAATGCATAGTACGGGATTTTTTTATTTGTTCATATAAATTACCTTTTTGAAACCCAAATACACATTTTGAAGAAACACCAAACAATAAATGATCTTCGCCAAGCATTTTAATAAAAGAAGGCTTAGTATTCTGACTTAAAAATATAGGCTTGGGGTTGTCCATTCCAAAAGGTTCTAATGTATATAAATCATGAAAGAGCTGTTCAGAAAATTTGTCTATTGGCAATTTCGATAAGTAATAGGTGGGTGGGACTAGGCATGTTTGTGTTTTTGCAGCTTTTTGAATTGCTGAACGGAATAAAAGAAGGTGCTGTTCTTTCATAGGTATTGATAATCCAGCAGCAGCTCGATGCCCTCCGTATTTTTTCAAGTAATCTCCGCAATCTTGAATCACTTTTACAATGGAGAAGTCTGTTTTATTAACGCTTCGTGCAGACCCTGTCCCTGTGTTAGAGATAACGATGGAAGGCTTTTTATATTTTTCGGAAATACGAGATGAAATCAATCCGATTATGCCAGGGTGGAAATCTCCCCAAACAACAATTACGTTGTCCTTATGTAACTGATCCTGGAAAATGGTTTCTTCTGCGATTAGGAACTGTTCTTTTGTCATTTGTTTACGTTGATTGTTGATACATAATAGTTCAGTCCATCTTGCTCGATCTGTTTCATTGTTTCTAAGCATTTCACCTGTAATATTTGGATCTGCAATCCGTCCTGTTGCATTAAAAAGTGGACCGATTTGGAATCCAATCGTACTACTATCGACTGTTTTTATTTTTAAAAGTTTGAATAGTGTTTTGAGAGCAGGGCTTGGATTACTATTCATTTGTTTTAATCCGTATGAACAGATAATACGGTTTTCGTCTTTTAATGGCATCAAGTCGGCAATAGTCCCGATTGTTGCTAGTTCAATTAATTCACTACAATATTTTAAAAAGGGTTGTTTGATTGTTTCAAATAGAGCTTGTACAACTTTGAGTGCCACGCCAGCTCCAGCAAGAAATGGAAAAGGGTATGTGTCATCATTTCTTTTTGGATTAATGAATGCATAGCAATCAGGATAACCTTGTAAAATGTCATGGTGATCTGTAACAATGACATCTACTCCTTTTTGTTTAGCAACTTGCATAGCTTCGTGGGCGGATGAACCATTATCGACTGTAATAATAAGAGAAATGTTTGAAGGTAATTCATTCATCACTTTTGCGGATAGTCCATAACCTTCTGAACGGATTGGGAGTCGTACTGTTACATTAGCATTCAACTTCTTTAAGCCCTTATATAATAAAGTTGAAGACGTAATACCATCCGCATCATAATCACCAAAGATCATGATGTTTTCTTTGTTACGAATTGCTGTGAGAATTCGATATACCGCCTTTTTCATATCTTGTAAAAGAAACGGAGAATGACAATGTTCCCAATTTGGAACAAGAAATCGTTCAATTGTTTCAAATTGCTCATAACCATGAAGATGTAAGTGATACAAAAATATTGGATGGATGTTTAAATGTTTTGCCATTGTTAATAGAGCTTCCTTATTAGGAGGAGTATGCGGCATTTGAATATGTGGAATCCATTTGCCGCTCGTTGATGATAAATGATGTGTATTCATGATGAAGCCTCCATATCTATATAATAGGTTGTAACACAATTTCTAGTTCTTCTTCGCTATGTAGAATCACTTTTTCAATAATTGTTTGTATGAGTGGTTTTATTTCTTCAACAGGAACGATCGATAATGCATCATAGATGTTTTTTAATTTACTTTTCATCCATTCTTCTATTTGAAGTAAATTGATGTTTTCGTTTAATTCAGCAGTAGGTTGTAATGCAAGTTCTAAAGTTTCTAGTCTTCTTTTTTCTTCTTGTAAGTCCTCTAACTCGATTAACCCTGCAGTAAAAGCTTCAACTTTTCGTTTATATCTCTTTTTTGCGGTTGCCAGTTTCATCTGATTTGTTACGTCTGCTTGTCTTTTCTGTAAAGATAATGAAGGATGTAATGAAAAGCTAAATGATTCACATAGATTGGATAGTCCTTTTTTGAAAAGTTCCTCTAACTGATGTGCTTTATATTGCTTACTTGTACAAGTTCCTTTATTTTTGTTAGCCGAACATCTGTATACTCTGTATCGATTTTTCGTTGAACCTGACCAACCGATACTCATTCCAGATCCGCATTTGCCGCACTTTAATAACCCTCCAAGAAGATGTGGACTTGTTTGGGCGCGTGGAGCAAGGGAAGAAGTTTGCATCCGTTTTTGAGCTTCATTCCATAATTCATCTGTGACAATGGCTGGAGCAGCATTCTCTTGGATAACCCACTCATCTTTTTTTTTGAATTGCTCTTTTTTCTTTGAACGATCTTTTCGGTTCCATACGACAGTCCCTTTATAGACGGGATTAGATAGTAGTAATTTGATGGAACGAATAGACCATTGCTTATTTTGCCGAGAAGGAATACCAAGTGAATTTAGTCTTTTAGCAATTGCATAGAAACCGTGACCTTCTTGTGTGTACCATATGAATATATCTCGGACAATTTTTGCTTCATTTTCATAAATAACGAGTTCTTTATTTTCTAATCGATAACCAAAAGGGTGTTGTGTAAGCCATTTTCCTTTAGAAGCAGCATGATACATATTTTCAAAGACGCGTTCGCGAATGCGTTCTCTTTCAAATTCTGCAACAGCACCTAATACTTGAAGGGTTAACCGTCCTGAAGGCGTATTTGTATCAAATGATTCACTAATAGAAACGAATGAAACATCGTGTTCTTGAAATAAGTCAATTAATGTGAGCAAGTCTAATAATTTCCTACTCATTCGATCTAGTTTTGTTACAATAATTTTTTTAATGTCACCAGCTTTTACATCTTCAATGAGCCTTGTTAAATGCGGTCGATCGATGCTTTTGGCGGAAAATCCATCCTCAACATAAACTACGACGTCTTCCCCCCAGCCCATTGCGCGGCAATAGGCTTCTAAGCGTTCTTGTTGTTCCTCTAATGAAACGCCTTCTTTCACTTGGTCATCTGTAGAAACGCGGCAGTATAGCGCAATAAATTGAGAAGACTGTTCGTTCATAAAAAACACCTCCTTGTCCATATGTATATGAAAGAAAAAGTTCAACATGATAGAACAAGTTATAGGGTTGTCCTCGTTTCCTTCCCGCATAGGTATAGTTCTATAGGGGGGATTTGCAAATGACAGATGGAAACGTCACAATCTCGATTCGAGTCAAAAATGAACAGACGCATATTCACAATTCATTAGAACTCCTGAGTGAATCGGATTTATGTAAGTTGTCCGAGAAGTTTTTTCAATTTGAAAAGCAATTGAAAAGTTTAGCAGCCGTTCACCTCCTCAAATGTAATGAAAGTAAATGTAATATAGAGCAAGTTCAAATTGAAATGAAACAGCAAAAGGAGAGTGCATCCTTCATTGGATAGACTCTCCTTTTTTTTTGTTTGTATTCATATTTATGAACATTTTATTTTTATTTATGAATAAGTTTCCGATAGGTGTC
>NZ_BOQB01000022.1 GCF_018332475.1 Bacillus sanguinis
TGTCGCACCATAATTCTCGATATAGGAAGTTCTATTTTAGTAAACTCATAGCAACTACAATACATCCAACTATAAATAATTCTTTTTTAAATATGTATTTTTATCTTTACTTAGGATATGCTATAGTCTTTTCCTTAAAAATGTTTCCATAATATCTCTCTTAAATCTTTCATAATTGAACTGAAAAGCGATATTATGTGTTTTATAACCTGGATTTGTCACAAAACGAAAGTCTGCGATACTTTGACCAAATCCTTCTCCTTGATCGGGAATTACTTTGATGGGCACTTTTGACAGACGAACTGCATCTGGATTCAACAAATACCATATTGTTACAAAATCATGCATAGGGCTTCCTCCTATGCCAGGATTCGATTTAGAGTAGAAATTATAGTAGTAGTCTAACATAGGTTTGATGATGAGTCCTGCAAGGTCTTGTGTATTCCGGTGAAATGCATCAATTTGTTGAACCATTTCAGGTGTAACAATCGCGTGTTGGGTGACGTTTAATGGAATAATTGTCAAATTCTTCTCATGCTGCAGAATTAAGTTTGCTGCATAAGGGTCTGCGTAAAAGTTAGCTTCAGCCACAGCAGTCACGTTTCCGGGGTAAAAAAAGGCTCCACCCATGCAAATGTATTCTTTCACATTCCGCATTGCTTCTAAATTCAAAATAAATGACGTAGCCAATGATGAAAGTCTTCCCAAATTGATAATTGTAAGATCGTCTAAATTTGAGTTTATAATTTTGTAAATATCATTTATGGGATAAATTGGATAAGGGATTTCAGGTGGAATGATAGGTCCTAGTCCTACTTTTCCATGTACTTCAGGAAAATATTGAACCAATATACCTGTTAAAGGTACAGAAGCACCGAGAAATACGGGTATCTCTTTTCTTCCCGAAATATACTTCAAATAGTTAATATTTTTTATAGCATTCTCTCTCGATACATTTCCATAATCAGCTACAATCCCCACAAGTTGGATATCATTACGAAAAAAGGTGTACAGAATAGCAAACACATCATCAATTCCCAAATCTGTAAACAAGAGAACTTTTTTGGGCATATGTTTTCCTCCAAAAGCCATAAAATTTTATTTTTACTAAGGATGTAATGAATAGGCTTGTACTATATTTGATATATATTTGATATATATTTTATATATTCTTCAATAGTACATTTTGTTCATCTATAACTTTAGATATCTTATATGTGTTTGCATCTAAAAAAGTATTTTTGTTTTGTATATTGTATACAAGTACAGTTAACATAACGCATCATTATTGGTAGAGAGGAAAAAAGCGGGCCCTTACTCTCACAGGGAGTCCGCTTTTTTTTGTTCTATGGATCTATTCAATTTTTTATACATTCCTATCTTGGCGCGGTTTTAGGGTTCTCGTTTGTTACTGAATTACTCGAAAAATTGTATAAAATTATGCATACTCTTAGCGTGTTTTTTCCGAAATACTAGCGGTCCCCCTAGTAAGGCTGCATTCTAGATTTTGATTTAACCTATAGCAAACTTATGATTTTAAAATTATTCTTGCATTTGAGTAGAAATACCATTATATTTGTATTAACAACTATATAAATAAACCATAATTTACGTGAAGGACACACCTTACGTACCATCCCAACGGTACAGGTGTGTCCTTTTTTACGTTCTAGGAGGAAAATATAATGGCAGAAGATAAGACAAACACTCAAACTGTAGAAGAACTTGGAATGGCTTTTGAAGCAGAGAACCTACAAGGTGACACAGTGCTAGAAACAAACTTTAATCAATTTGAGCGAGTACGTGATCATGAACTAGAGGAATTAGCCCGTATGAAACGTGAGCGTACTGTAGGAAAAGGCTTGATTACAGTCGTATCTGAAAAGCTATTCCCAACTAAAAACGGAAAGTCTGAGCGTATACAAGTACTTACAATGCAAATTGGTACTCATACAACAGCATATTGCCCCATTACAGAGGCAGGTATAAATGTTCCTAAAAATCCTCAATGGCTAGTTGGTAGAACCAAGCCTTTAATCATTGAACACTTCCAAAAAACGGAGGAAGGCAACTTTGCTGTTGTATCTATCACTGCAGGAGAATTGGCACTTCAAAAAAGATTATATGAAGAAGTGACAGCGCAAGAGGGCAACAAGGTATACACAGGAACCGTTTCAGGACATATCCCATCTGCACAAACAGTCTTAGTTGAAGTACACGGTGTAACAATAGGTGTACGGTACTCACACTGGTCCTATACATTCGTCCGTCCGGAGGATATTGTCATTGGTGATGTTGTAGAACTTATCATCGATAAAGTAGGGGAAAAGAATGGCCGTTATGAATTTAGAGGAAATAAAAAGAAACTAGAAACAGATCCAATTGAAAAGTTGTTAGAACTAAAGAAACGCCGTGACCGATTTGTAGGTAAAATTGTAGGGGTAGACGCTATTGCGGGTATTTTCGTAGAGGTTGCACCAGGAATTCAGTTTAAAGGACTTAAGAGCCGTAATCTTGCTAATCCAACTGTAGAAGATGCGAAAAATCAAACGATTGTTACATGTGAGCTGCTTAATATCGACGCGAAAAATAGAAAAGGTACAGTGCGTATCCTAAATTATCCGCAGGGACAAAGTAAAAAAACTAATTCGTCAATTTTCCAATTTTAATGGATGACTATGCGTACAATAGAGAAACAATTGCCCACTTATGTCCCTTCTATTCCTCATTTATCAAGTGAGGATGTACAGGGACTTCAAATATATCGGATACATGAACTGGATAAAACCTATGTATTCCATTCTTTTGACGAATTGGTTAAGTTTAAGCAGCGTTTAACAGAAGAACAGTATACCTTACTTGCTTTCATTGGTGTTCATACATCTGTTCGATTTAATCATTTATTATATTTATTTAAGGATAAATATTCTCGTAAGAAAATAAATGATGCACTTCAAGGATTACTTTACTACCGTCTAATTGAAAAATGGCAAGTGGAGAGTTTTGAAATGGAGATCTTTGAAGAAACATATACGTTATCCGACAATGGTTACAAATTTTTAAAATACTGGCAAGGAAATATGTTCTTCTTTGCCCCAGAACGAATTGATAATCACGGTAAATATGTTCACTTACGTTATTGGCACGATATAGAATTAATCTGCCACCTGCGTTATGCTCCATCGTTTTTAGGTCATATTATGCATCCATCTATTAGTAAAGGGGTTTTTACCCCTCCTTTAAGTTTTGCAGTGCAAGGCGGAGTAAATCACATATTTAATTTCGTTGTATACTCCACTCTACTAACAGATAAAAAGGATCGTTTAAAACGAATTATTGCTCGATGGAAAGATTTCGTAGAATCAGGAAAAGATGTTATTATGCAAGATTTAGGAAACAATCCTACAGTGTTAGTTATCTATGTTTCTACTGAAAACCAAGCAAAGCAAATTAATAATGAACTATTACTCGACCTGCTCCCTGGTAAAGTATTGTTATGTATAGGAGAAACCTTGCATATACAAGGATTACAACATGCATTTTACCAGCCCCTTGCAGAAGGAGAGATTAAACAATTAAATACAAAGCTATTCGCAACAAACTAAGCCGCCCTTACAAGCTATTGATTCATTTTAAAGGGTGGCTTGTTTGTTATATAAAAAAGCGTGGAATATTTAAAAAAAATTTAAGAAAACGAATTATCCTGTATCTCCCTCTATACAAATTACGGATTTTACGAAATAATATTCTTTGACACCTTTATACAGAAAAACAATATATACAAATATAAACATTCGTGTAAAGGAATATATTTGAAAGGAGTAACAAATTGCTACGTATACAACGAGGGTACATGTATGATCCAGATGATAATGAGGTCATTGTGAACGAAATTTTCTACAACGCTGCATCCGAACAAAAGTTAGGAAGCAAAATGGGTGTGTTTTCTGCAGACAAACTACCTACTTCCATTTTTAAAAAAGTTCAAGAAAACGAAAGTATGTCTTATATGGAAAGTATGGAAGTAGAAGAACAAACCATTCCAGAAATACTATGTCATTTAGACCAAAATCAAAAAACAGAAAAACTTTATTTTGAAATGCAGTACATGGTGTAACAACAAGAACTGAAATAAGAGGGGATTTATAAACGTTGAAACAGGGGCATTATTATATGGTACATAAAACAACTATATATAAATTCCCTTCTTATTTTTGTTTCCTTAAAACAATTGAATATGATATAAAAATAGATTAATATATAACTATATTTATTGTTTAATTGATTCCGTTTATTCCCACACCTTTTTTGTGTTGTGGTTGAGTTGTAGAAGCAAGTTGCGTCTTGTTTCATTTGTGAAAGGGCTTCTTTGAGCCGATTAGTGTATATATAGCTTATTTTGCTATACACATTTTTAATCGACTTAAAGAAGCCCTTTTTGTGTTGTCTTTAAGTTAGGAAATACATGTATTAGACCATTTAGGCTAAACGAATAATAAAAGTGATTAAAGCACAATTTTAAGGTGCTTTTTTCTATTTCAAGGGGGAAGTACAAATGAAATTTTATAAGGTTAGTTATGGAGAAGAACTTGCTATAAAAATTATTGCAGCCAATAGTCCATATGAGGCAGTAGGGTTTTATTTAATGGAAGCGCAGAGTGATTATGGAGAAGTGGAGTACGTTAATATTAATCGATTAGGTTTGCGTGAGCGAGTAAAGGTAGATTATGGGCATATAGCAATCTATGACACAGTAGAAGAAATTTATCATCGTCAAAAGATTGTAGATTTACCATGTGTTATAGCAAATTTACTACCAAAAATTTAATAAAGTAGGTGTATATATATGAATGTTGAAAAAGAATTAAAAGAGATTTTACATTGTAAACAACTTATGAGGGATATGTTCTCTTTGTCAATTGAGAGAATTGAATATTTAGGTAAAGGGACAGTTTATATGTATTTTGCAGTAGTTTCAGAGTATGAACTGAATGTTTTCTATCGTATAGATAAAGATCTTGATACATTCAGGCTTGAAAAAGGCTCCTGGGTCTATGCAATTACACTGTAAAAAAGCAAATTTAAAGAATCTCAAATATTAAAAGCGGTAAGAAATTATAACCAAATCCAGGGCTTTATCATATCCTACTTTTGTTAAGAATTTCTGAACTCTCCGTTTTTAAGAACAATTTATAAAAGAGACATAGTACAGTAGTTATAGAATGGAATGCAACTATAGAAAATATGGGATTTATATATAAGTAAGGTACTTGTTGCAATGCTAAAAGCACAAGGAATTAGAAAATGTAAACCTGAGAGGAGCACTACAATATGATTACAGTTAACCGAGGATATATGTATGATCCAGATGATAATGAGGTCATAATTACCGAAATTTATTATGAAGCTGCTACAGATACTAAATTAGGAAGTAAAATGAATAGCTTATCTTATTCAGCCATTCCTAATGAGATTAAAGAAAAAATAGAAGCAGCTGCTTCATTATCCTATATGGAAAGCATTGAGATGCCTCAGCCATTAGCTGTCGTATATCAAAATGAAATTAGCATGTATGGAAAACCAGAAAAATTATACTTTGAGTTAACTAGTATATAAGAGGGAAAAAGACATTGGACGTATTTGTTCAATGTCTTTTTTATTAATTTATAGAGGAGAATATAAAATGAATAATGTAACTGAAATAGAAACAAGTCTTTGGACAATTTGTGTAGGGGATATTTTTAGTAATGGTCGTATGCCGTACCATCTAAAAGTTGTAAAAATTGAAGTAGAAGATATGATGAAACCAGACGATGCGAAGATATATAGTATACCTGTTCACCCTAAAATCATAGAAGACGTATGAAAATAATGGATGTATCAGAACATATTTCTTATCGAGCTTGGTATTATAATGAATTTTGGAGCAAATAATATACTATGGATGAAAGAGTGATACGGTTGTTTCACTCTTTTTTACTTGCATTAAAAATAAAGATAGTTTAATATACAGATATATTTATTGTTTATTTGATTCCGTTTATTCCCACACCTTTTTTTTGTGTTGTGGTTGAGTTGTAGAAGCAAGTTGCGTCTTGTTTCATTTATGAAAGGGCTTCTTTGAGCCGATTAGTGTATATATAGCTTATTTTGCTATACACATTTTTAATCGACTTGAAGAAGCCCTTTTTGTGTTGTCTTCAAGTTTGGAGTTATTGTATAGCCAGCACTTTAGGCAATTATTTTATTAATTAGGGGGAAACATCATGAATTTAGTCATGGAAAAATCACAAAGGAAATTACAAAATGATGCTCATTTACATGACATTATTAAAGAAATTAAAGAACTAGCTAATCCTTTATGGATCAGTTCTGTATCAATGTTGCAAGCGCACAATCAAAACTTCAATACGAAAGCTACGACATTTAAGGATATTA
This sequence comes from Bacillus sanguinis, assembly GCF_018332475.1. Taxonomy (GTDB): domain Bacteria; phylum Bacillota; class Bacilli; order Bacillales; family Bacillaceae_G; genus Bacillus_A; species Bacillus_A sanguinis. The sequence continues at coordinate 6,439 of NZ_BOQB01000022.1, forward strand.
CCATTTCTTATTTAAGAGATTTAAAAGTAAGTTTAAGTCTCATTTATGCAGCAAGGAATATCAGTTGTAAAAGTATAGAGGATTTGAATAAGCGTCTATCCATTCAATCAGGGAAAGATATTACTTCCCATGAGGATTGGCTGCTTCATGAAAACAGAGGAATTATATGTGAAATGATTGATGAATTTCGAAAGAAAGAGTGGAAACACCCAGATTCGAAATAACAAGTAATACAGGAGGATTATTATGACAAATATAATGGAAAGTTTACAAGCTGAATTTCCTGTCGAACAATTAGGATGGAAAATTATAAATACATTTGAAAGCCAAGGTCGTTTTTTTGCGTTTGTAGCTCCATTTGTTGACGCACGCGCCATTCAGGACCGATTTGATGAAGTCTTTGGTATTGATAACTGGCAGGTGTCGTATGAAAAATGGGGTGAGAAAGCAACGAAATGTACCATATCAGTGTTTTTGAATGAACGTTGGATATCAAAAGAGGATGGAAGTGAAGAATCTGACTATAGTTCTGTAAAAGGTGGCTTTTCAAATAGTTTAAAAAGAGCTGCTGTGCTTTGGGGCGTAGGAAGATACCTTGTGTGAACTGTTCTCGCACAAAAAGTTGTGGAAACACACTATATAAAAGCGAGGGAACTATAAAATGTTCTAACTGCATGTTTGACTATCAAGACTCGGAAGTAAGTCTTGCAAGAACATCGTAAACTCTTGAAAAGGTCTAATACTACGGATAGCAATAATAGAGAACCCTATCATTGTTATGAGCCCGTTGAAGGCGGTGAAAATCGAACCTAAATTCCTCAGGGAACATGGTAAGAAAAGTAATCGGGACGCCATAAAATAGCTATGGATAGAATGAATCATAGATTCTGGCGAATCACTGAATGTACGTGTCGATACTATCCGTTCCTTAGAAATATGGAGGAGGTAAAACCATACCTTTTCAGTTGTGGAAATGATAATAAGGTATATCAAATCTGCGGATAGGGACTATACCCTATTCATCTAATGAATCAAATTACGATTAGTTCATTAGTAACTGACGGCATAAAGGTGAGTCCTAAGGCTATATGTAAGGCTAAAACATGTGGAACAGTTGAAGTTGGTGAGAACGTCATACGATGGTTAATTATCGGTTCGTGGATATAAGGTATTACACATACAATACTGAAGTTCCTTAACACCAATGGCAGTAGGGTCATAGTACCAAAGAAGGTTATGTAATATAACTAGAGGGAAGGGCCCAAGTCTAATAATCATGCAAAGGCAAAATTATTCTAGGAATGTGTAACAGTAACCGACTAAACCTTAGAGCAAAATCTCAGCAAAAGAGGTGATGCAATTTGGTGCGAAAACTAGAAAATACTCTTGAATCAGAAACAGAATTAAAGAGAACATTAGACAAGCTGTACTCAAAAACAAAAGAGCATATGGAAAAAAAGACGAGAATCAAACACACATCTCTCCTTGAAATTGCGATGTCAAAACCTAATATTGTCACTGCGATACACTCGCTAAAAAGCAATAAAGGCTCCATGACTCCAGGGGTAGACGGAAAAACAATCCAAGACTACCTCAGACTATCCGAAGAAAAACTTATCGAGTTAATTCGTGGTAGACTCACAAATTTCAAGGCGCACCTAATAAAACGTGTGTTTATTCCAAAGGCTAATGGCGGACAACGACCTCTCGGTATTCCAACCATAGAAGACCGGATAATTCAACAAATGATGAAGCAAGTCTTAGAGCCTGTACTCGAAGCACAATTCTTCAAATACAGCTTTGGGTTTCGACCAGAAAGAACTACCTATCATGCGTTGGAAAGAGTAAAAGTCCTTGTTCATAACACTGGGTATCACTGGATCGTAGAAGGTGATATTCGTCAATTCTTCGACAAAGTAAACCATAGGATTCTTATAAAAAAACTATGGAGCATGGGAATCAAAGATAGACGAATATTGTGCCTAATAACGGAATTCCTCAAAGCTGGAATCTTCAAAAATATCATTAGAAATGACAATGGTACACCCCAAGGTGGCATATTAAGCCCCCTCTTAGCAAATGTATACTTACATTCCTTCGACAAATGGGTTGCCAAGCAATTTGAAGAATTTACAACCAGACATGAGTATTCGAAACACGATCATAAATTACGAGGTTTAAAATCTTCTAACCTTAAGCCAGGCTATCTAATCAGATATGCTGATGACTGGGTTCTAGTCACTAATAACAAATCCCATGCTTATAGATGGAAGACTGTTATCAAGAATTTTCTTCAGAAAGAACTTAAACTTGAACTATCCGAAGAGAAAACAAGAATAACCAACATCAGGCATAAGCCAATAGAATTTCTTGGCTTCAAATACAAGGTAGTCTTAAAAGGTGTAAAAGGAAAAAAGAAGAAGGATAAAAAGACAAGATATATCAGCCAAATAACTCCTTCTGATAAGAAGATTAAAAGAAAAGTAAAAGAACTCAGAGCCACACTCACTTCTCTCGGCAAAAGATTAAGCCACGATAAACTGAGTAATGCACAGCTAATCTTAGCCTATAACTCAAAGGTTAGAGGATTAATAAATTATTATTCATATGCCACCGAATCTCCCATAATGGATAGAGAAGGTTATAAGTTAAGAAAAAAGACTTTTAATCTTCTATCTAGGCGTGGTGGGGTCTTACATCCTATCAACAAGTGTATTAACCTTGCGGACAAATACCCTAAACGGACACAAAAGACTTTAGCTATTAAAACCGAAGTTGGCTACATTGGCATTATGCATTTAAACCTAACCAAGATGAACGAAAACCTATATAAACAAAAGGTTCAAAATGAAACTCCATACTCTCCTTCGGGACGTAAATTAATCGAGCGAAGAAAGGGAACAAAGGAGTTCAGTGTCAGACTAGATGAAATTACAAGCCTCTCTCTCCTTGAGAAAGTCAGGAAAAAACTTGTGAATTCACCCCGATACAATTTTGAGTACTTTATGAATAGAGGATATGCGTTCAACAGAGATAGAGGAAAATGTAGAATTACAGGAGTCCCACTTGGGAAGCACAACCTGCATGTTCATCACATTAATCCTAATCTCCCGTTAGAAGAAGTCAATAAGCTGCCAAATCTAGCCTGTGTAGATAAGGAAATTCACAAGGCAATACACAATGAAGTTGATATGAGCAGCATCTTGAATAATAAGGAAATTAATAAACTGAAACGATTCAGGAACAAAATTCATGCTATTTGATTATTAGATGGAGCGCCGTATGAGGTGAAAGTCTCACGTACGGTGTGGACCGGGGGAAAAGCCACTCTTAACAGGTAATGCTGAAGAATTGGCTTACCTATCGGTATTATAATGTAAAACCTACTAAAGTAGAACTTTCTACATGTAGTAATGGCCCAAATAGTATCTATATTTCTTATCAAAAGAAAGGATATTATTTTATACCACCTACTATGTTACAGCAAAAACATAAACAAGGAAGTTCAAAGAAGGAACCATCGAATGGCCAAGTAAGTCTAGGTGTACTAATTCAAAACATACAAGAGCTTGCAAAACCATTAAGTATTACATCCAAGGAAATTCTACTTGCCTATAATCACAATTATAATGCGCAAGCAAGAACATTTGAGGATACGACGATTGGTGGTTTAGAAGGAATTCTAACTAGTTTACAGTTGATTCACGAAGCGAAGAATATTCGTCCTGGAAATGAGAAACAGCTTAACCGGTGGTTATCAGCTCTTATTCCTGGTGATGTTACATCCTTTAGAGAATGGTTACTTCATGATCATACAGAAGCCATTCATCAACTCATACAACAGTTAAAAAAACAACAAAGCGCGTAAAGCTTTGTTTTATAGCAGGAAAACGAATGAACAGGATATGAGATCTGTTCTTTTTTTATTACTTTTTGGAGGGATTTATTATGCAATTTACTATTAACCGTACATTATTTATCGAAAAATTAGAGAAAGCAAGTGCTACTGTAGACGTTAAAAACCCAATGCCGGCATTACAAGGTGTTTTATTGGATTGTAATTCAAAGGGAATGATTCTAATGGGTTCAGACGGTACAGAAACAGTAACATTAGTAACTCGCTTTAATGTAAACAGTGGGGATTGTACTGAACCGGGGAAGGTGCTTTTTGCAGCTGCTCCGGTACTTAAAACGATTAAGAAATTCAAAAGTGAATTCATCGGTCTTGAACATAAAAATAATGAGCTAAAAATCGTAGAAAGTAAGAAGAAACAATTTAGCTTTTGTACCATGGATCATGAAGAATATCCTGAAATTAAAATTGAAGCAGGGGAAGATTGGATTTCACTTTCACAAGAACAATTTGTATCGATGGCCAACGGAACATTGCATGCTATTCCTGCAATGGATACACGTAAGATCCTAACAGGTGTGAACTTAAAATCAGTTGATGATAAGTTCTTTAGTATAGCAACTGATGCTCACCGTTTAGCCCGTTTACATTTTGATTGTACAAAGATCACTATCGCAAAAGATGGTGAAGTCGTGTTACCAATTAAGTCTCTTAAAACAGCTCTTAAGCTCTTTAATCGTGAAACAAATTTACAATTAAAGCTCATTAGTGATACACAGCTGTTAATCCGTGGCGAGAGTATTATCTATCAGTCTAGATTACTAGCTGGTACATATCCTGATACGGCACGTATGGTACCCGATGAATTTAAAAGTGAAATACAACTATCACGTGAAGAATTTAAAAACACGTTGGAGCAGCTTTCAGCATTTTCTTCCTTAATCGTGCTTACGTCAGAAGGAAAAGAAAGCATCCATCTGAAACCACAAAATTCTCAAGTAGGTACTGCAAGTGTAGAAATTCCATGTAATCAAGTTGAAGCATTTACATTGGCTTGTAATGTGGAATATCTGCTACAAGCACTACAAACGATAACTTCTGAAACAATCGCGATAAAAATGATTAGTAATCAGAGACCTATCGTGGTAGTGGGAGCAGAGGATACAACTCACTCTAATCTGCAGTTAATTCTACCGGTTCGCGTGTAAGGGGGCATCCATATGAGTATGAATCACAGTGACTTCTTTGACTTTTTACAGTCAAAAGAAGTCCTTCCTAATAATCAAGAACTTCGTCAATCCTTTGAATTGATTATAAATGGATTTATTGCGAACGAAATGCCTGATTTAGAAAACATACCATTAGAACATATAGATGAATTTGAAAAGCAATTTGAGCAGCTACGACATTATGTCACGTTTTATAGTGGTAATTCATTTCGTATAAATGGTCCAGATTGTGAATTAAAAGAAATGCTACATTTACATCTTTTCACTGAACAACTAGAAGATGTAGAAAAGCAGGGGCTAGAAGATGAGATATTTATTTAATCAAGGAAATGAGATGAAAGTATACATACGGATACTACGCATACAAAAATTAATTCGTAAATATAACATCCCATTCTTAATCAATATCAATGATTTTCACAGGGACAAGTTGCATATCACAAGTGAACTATTATTCGAGTCGCTTGCGCGTTTTAACGAGCAAACAAGTGTATTTTGTCACTTTGCCTTTGGAACTGAAGAAGACCTGTTAGATGGGACGTTATTTAGCTCAGAAGACATGTATTCGAATTTCGCTTCGGATATTAGTTCTATGGCTGCGGAAGGATGTTACTTCGATACAGCTGGTTACTATTTATGTATAGGCTCGGAACATATAACACAATCTGATTTTCAATTCGTGTTACATGAATTTTCGTTTAACACCTATCAAAGTGAAGCGTATCCCAGTCATATTTTAATTGAATTTCTAGAGGATGGTTATGAACAGTACTCATTTGATGAATGGGTACTTTCTTATTATGAAATTATAATCCGTCTTGCGGCAATGATTCGAGAAAAGACGAAGGGGAACCAGGTATGAAATTATTATTTACATACAATCACCAGAAAGTAAGAAAGTATCTACTTTCGTTAAAAATGCAAAAGAATGCTCACTTACTGCATGAATTACTTGCAGATAAGAAGCATGAAGAAGAAATCTATATATTAGATTGTTTAGAGCACTCAAGAGAAATAGACTTCAGTAAGATTTCAGAACGATCTATTCAACAAGTAATGGCTGCCGTTTCTTATTTAGAAGAGGACTCCAATTTCCCTATTAATTTAGATTCGAAAACTTTACTTGAAATAATCATGATTGCGGAAAAATCTTTAGATACTGATCTTTCCTGCTTCTATACATCGCAATTGTATCTTATGGAGATATTTATGCGTATGTATAGATTAGGGATTCCTGTAAAAGATTATTACCCAACTTATTTAGAACAAGATAATTTCGAAGAATACGATTGTGAGGATTCATTTAAAAATTGGGGTGATGACTTACTTCAAGATATGAAATTACATCACGAAGAGGTAGATAGCGACGATAAAGATACCTTAATCCAATATTCGAATTTATTTCATATATCTATGGATGAAATAAACCGTATTGTTGAGAATGCATGGAGTCCAATTGGCGAAATGCTCTCTAATATCAAGATAGAGGATCAAAGTTTCTTTCAGTCAATCCAGAATCAGTTTGATATACGTATGCTTTACCAAGCTGATGAGGAAAAACTTTACCTTTTCTACGATGATGATACATATTTTCCAGCAATTAAACGAATTGAGATGTTACTTCGTATCTTTGAAGAGATACAGTTAACAAAAAATATAGCAAATTAGTACAGAGGGCCTAAAAATGAAGAAATTATTTAGCTATTCATCTAATGTAGCGATGTCAAACTACTTACTATCACTTAAGTTAAACAAAACTTACAGCATCGTAAGTTGGGAACAAATTAAACAAAGATATCAAGAGGAAATATATATATTAGAAAGCCTTTCTAAAGATATAGAAATAGATTTCAACAAAATCTCTCATGGGACAATTAGTAAAATCCAAACTTGTGTGGACTTTCTAGATGAAAACCAAACAATAAGGTGGGAGGACATAGAATCAACAGATACGATTGTCATCTTCTTACTTTCCATGAACCTATTAAACATAAATCTATCTAAATTTTATTCATGTCAATTTCATATCTTACGTTACTTTAAAAGCATGCATGAGCTTTCGATTGATGTAACACAGTATTCTCCCTCGTATTTAGACCGAGAGAATATCTATGAATTAGACCATGAAGAAGGATTTATAGAATTGGGTACGGACATGATCGAAGATATGGGCTTAGAAGCTTTTCCAATTGATGAAGAAGAGTATGAAAAGCTCTCTACACTATTCGACATACCATTAAAGGAAATAAAGGAAGCAGCAGAGGACACATGGGGTGCTATAGCTGAAACAATAGACGGCATATCACCGAAGCATAAAGAAAAAATTTCAAAATTACTAGATTGTTATCCAGTAAAGTATTCTTACCAAATTGATGAAGAATCTCTTTATCTCTATTATGGCGACGAACCACTATACGGGCCATATAAATTTGAGATGTTACTAGATTTATTAGAAACAATCTATACGCAGGGGGAAACAACAAATGAAGACAGTAGCAATATTTGATGCTTTAGAGCCAAAAGGAATTGTAACCATACAGCAATTTAACAACGAATTATCTCGTGGAGAAACTGCCGTTACTTTTAAGGACTTTTATTTAGCTTTAAAAGAAGTTATGGAGCAGGGTACACAAGATAATACTCATTACTCTAGTGGCGTACTCCCAAAAGGTTGTATAAAACACGAGGTGTTATCTAAGAGTGGAGATAAACAAGCTGTTTGGATTGAAGTACCAAAGGCTCAGTGGGATATTCATTTCTTTGAACGACCGTTTCAACAAGTAGGCTTTCCACGTCTATTATTTCGTTATACGGTGTACCAAAAACGAGTTACGAATATCTCTGTCTTTGCTGTAAAAGAAGATATGGAGTTAGAAGAAGGAATGAAATTATATCAATTTCCATATTCTAATGTTCATCCTAGTGGATCTGTATGTACAGGTAGAGTTGTGATACCTGAATTCCGGACTTTAAAAGATTTAGAAACATTTCATGTTTTATTTTTTGCAAGTTCTTTTAATCACGACCTTACACATACTCATACGGAACCAGTTGGAGAGCTATTTAAACGATTTGAAAACCAAAGTTTTGATGATTCTATTTTAATGGAATCGGAAATGACTTTTTAATACACGCTCTTTAGAGTGATTGTTTATTAGAAGCAGGGGAGTATTTATTAAGAATAATAATTTTGTTGGAGTTTAGATTATAAACATTGGATCCAACATGCTTAGGAGGAAATACGGTGTATTTAGATTATGAAACACGAATGAGAATTGAGAGAGAAAGACAACGAATTATTAAGTTTTTAAACGAGAAGGGTATTACACAAAATTCAGATGGCAAAAGAGTCAATGATTTACCACTTTGGCCATTAACTTTAATGGAAAATAAGTTACTGGCAGACAGTAATTGAGTACATCGAATTTCTGAAAATAGCAGAACTATATATAAGCAAAGATACTAGGAGGATTTTTTATTATGACAAACTTATTCGATTTTTTTGATATGGAAACACAAGTAGAGGAAACAACAGTACCAGTGAAAAAAGCTGCTTCAGAGCAAGCTGCTGCTAAAAAAGAAGAAAAAAAGGAAAAAGCAAAGAATAAGACAAAGGCTAGTAAGAAAGCTACTGGTTCAAAATCTACAGATTGTCTAGATAAAATCAATACAACAACGGTTGTTCGTCATGTAGTATTTGGAGATATACCGTTAGTAGATTGGTTTACAGAAGAAGAAATTACACATGGAATTGCTGTTCAAAATGGAGATTCCACAGATGTAAGAAAAATAGAAGCAGAGGACATTCGCGTAAAATTAGAGCAACGCTATCCCTCATTTGTAAAAGGCTTAACTGTCATTAAATTTGATGAGGATACAAATGCACTACTTCCGATTTTAACTGTCGGCGCAAAAGGAGCAAGTATTGTAGAAGGACAATCCATTTCAGATTGTCCTTTTTCTTTTCTTAGTACTTGGCTGAATCACTTTTTACCTGGGGATTTTATTCCAAGAACTTTATTAATGGACTTTATTATTATTGCACAGGCCATTTCTCGTAAATGTGATTGCGAAGTGCATGCCGATGTCTATTTCAATAAAGAGCGTGGTTATTTTATGGACTTTCCACGCCAGCAGATAGCAACTGAAATTGTAATCCCAGAAACGAATATAGAGATGCAGTCTATCGCTATGAAAGTTATGGAGATACACAGTCATCATCGTTTCTCTGCTGAACCAAGTGATTTAGATGATCAAAGTGAACGGGCTCCTATTCTTTATGCAATTGTTGGCAGAATAGAGGATGTTTTCCCTGAACTACGAGTACGCACTTGTATAGATGGAAAATTTCATTCTATTAATCCTAACTTTATATTTGCAGGAGAATATGCAACAAAAGGGATAAGCCAAGATTACGATTTAAGTAGGATCACACTTTTAAAATAAATACACAAGGGGGCGTAAAAGAGACATATTTTTATGTCTCTTTCTTTATTATGACAACATTAAAAACAATTCACGTTTCAATGTTTACAAAGATAAAGCAATACATGTTAGTTCTTACAAAGAATAAACAAGCAATAGAGGAATCGCATGATGACTATAAGCTATTTCAATTTATGTGCAAGTTAGAGATGAATCACATATATGAAGCATTAGAAGGACAGAGGAAGAATACTCATATTGATTTAGACACACATCAAGAATATGTAGACACGCTTGTTGTGCAGTTGAATTTACTTCAATATGTTGTAGGCATTGTGCAAGAGGTAGGAGTCATTTATGCTGCATCGATACTAGTGATGCATTCATTTGACTTGTATACCGTGCATAGGCTTACAAATTTATCGATTCCATTTCTACGAAATTTAGAGAATACACTATCAAAAGAAAAATAGGGGGCTATAAAAATGAGTATTGTTATTGATATTGCAGAAGGAAAGAAGATTGTACCACATATTGTATTAGTAGGTGCTGGAGGAAACGGAGGATTAATTTTACAACATATTGCTCAAATGATGAGTATTTTTCAATTGGATGGTGAAATTGTAGTTGCAGATCCAGACACGGTTGAAGAAAAAGTGCGCCCATAAGGGCCTTGTAAACTCTGATTTAGTAAATCAGCGGGTGAAGTGAAACAAGATAACAACCCGACACCGGTAGCCTTATCCGTAATCGAAAGTGAACGGGGAGTGTAGCATGGCTGCAACGGGATAAGTCACTCTAATGTCATGAGTGCGACTGAATTTCTAGGTGTACCGTGGTAAACAAGGTTGAATGCTAAACTGCGTGAAGGATAAATCAAGGGGTCTTATCGACGACCATATCGAAATAGACATTGAAACGATATGTCTCTAGTTCAGCTCATCTATTTTTTGTGGAGAGAGGTGTGTTTCACACTAGAGAACCAACTAAAGTACATTAGTAAAGATTGAAAGTCCCAACCGACATTACTACAAACTATTTACAAGGTACTAAATGGGGATTACCTAAGTGGAAGCGCCATTTATGGCTATAGAGGATGATTTCAAGGTAAAAACCAAGAAATGTGGCTCTTGAATATTCCATATGGTAACGGAGCCTTCGTAGTAGTCAGAGATAGGGAAAGCCTATCACACTAACGTATGACAAATTACGTTAGGTCATGGTTGTGAAATCAGGATGGCGAAGGAAGGTAGTCAATTAGTTCATGATGATAATAAACAGGAAGGAAGCGAGATGCTGATGAGAAATCCAGTTTATGTATTGAACACCTTGTCGAAGAATACTATTAAAGAAAACTATAAGTTCAAAAGATTATATAGAAATCTTTATAATCCAGAATTCTACTATAAAGGTTATCAAGAAATATATGCCAATTCAGGTAATATGACCAGAGGAACCATAAATAACACTGTTGATGGCTTCTCAAAAAATAGAGTATCTAAAATCATCAACAACATTAAAAATGGTAACTATAAACCTACTCCTGTTAAGCGAGTATATATTGATAAAAAAGGGAGTAAGAAAAAACGTCCTCTTGGGGTACCGACATTTGACGATAAACTTGTCCAATTAGTAATAAAGTATATCTTAGAAGCAATTTATGAACCAAACTTCTCTGAGAACTCACATGGATTCAGGAAAAATAGGGGTTGTCATACAGCTTTGAAACAAATTAAAAAGAGTGGTAATGGAACTAAATGGTTTATTGAAGGTGATATTCAAGGTTTCTTTGACAATATCGACCACCATATCCTAATTGACCTACTAAGAAAACGTATCAATGACGAAACACTCATCGGATTAATATGGAAGTTCCTAAGAGCTGGGTACATGGAGGATTGGCAATTCCACAAAACATTCAGTGGAACACCACAAGGAGGGATTCTCAGTCCTCTTCTTGCCAACATATATCTAAACGAACTAGATATATACATGGAAAAATACGCTGAAAAGTTCGGAAAAGGTCAACCAAAAGACAGAGAAGTTGATAAAAGATATCAATACTTACACCTCAAAATAAAAAGAGGGCGTAAGAAAGCAGACTTACTAAGAGAACAAGGTAAACACAATGAAGCTCAGGAATTAATCGAGCAAGTCAACGAATGGGTTAAGGAAAGGGGACAACGTCCCTACTACAATCCAATGTCGGATAAATTTAAGTCACTAAAATATGTTAGATATGCTGATGACTTTATTGTAATGATAATCGGCAGTAAAGATGATGCCAAAGCCATTAAATCTGATATAGCTCAATTTCTCAATGAAGAATTAAAATTAACTTTATCAGAAGAAAAAACACTTATCACCCACTCTAGCAAGAAAGCAACATTTCTTGGATACAACGTCAATATCACTAGAAACGAGTTATTTACCAAATACTCGGTGAAAGGTGCAAAAAGAAGACATCACAATCTAAAAGTAAGACTTGAAATCCCCCATGAAGCATGGCGAAATAAATTACTTGCCCTGAATGTTTTAGAAATGAAGTATGTGAATGGGAAAGAAACTTGGAAACCAAAGCATAGACCGGAAATGGCACACCTAGATGATTTGGAAATACTACATAATTATGTATTACAGATCAGAGGGATGTACAACTACTACAAATATGCAGTTAATTCAACGGTACTCCAAAAATTCAGTTACGTTCTAGAATACAGCATGTATAAAACATTCGCCAATAAATATAAAAGCTCAATCGGAAAAATTAAGGGGAAATATTGCAAAAACGGTGTATTCATAGTCAATTACAAAGATAAAAAAGGCAAACAACACTCTCATTCTTTCTACAGGGAAGGATTTAGAACGGTTGATATAACTAAGATGAAAACACAAGAAAATAACATCGACAACTTGTTAGCCTCAAGAGTTCATATGTCAACAACTAGTCTTATGGATAGGTTGTCAGCCAACAAATGTGAACATTGTGGTAAAACCGATTCTAACTTAGTAATGCACCATGTCCGAAAAATGAAAGATGTTGAGAAAGGCAAAGCCAAATGGCAAAAATTAATGATTGCCCGTAGACGCAAAACATTAGCCGTATGTGAGGATTGCCATAATGAAATTCACTATGATATGAGAGTAGAACTTATAGCGAAAAACAGAAAAAAATAACTTTGACAAGCAATTGATGGAGAGCCGTATACTCTGAGAGGAGTACGTACGGTTCGGTGAGGGGTTTTGAGAAACCTATCATAGCAATATGACAAGGCGCTCGCTTCCTACTCTACAACCTTGGAAATCAACTCTTTATTCGACCTGATGTTGGTAAATACAAAGCAGAAGTACTCGCTCGTCGATATAAAGCTGGCTATAACGTTCCTATCTCTTCCTTTACGTCACAGTACATAGAAGACATAGAAACAATGCAGCAGTTGTTTGGTAATAAATATGATTTATTAAAAAAACAACATAAAGACGACTACTTGTATCTGCCAATTGTAATTGGGGCAGTAGATAATATGTTTTCTCGTGAAGTCTTTCATCAATTCTTCCATCAATCGGATAATCTTCTTTACATCGATGTAGGGAATACAGCTGTAACCGTTCCTGATAATTGGAGAGAAGTAAATAAAAGACATTGGACACCTCAACAAATAGCTGATTATAAAAACAGTGGTTATAACGGACAAGCAGTATGTGGAGTTAAATTGAATGGCGAGGTCATTCTTTCACCGCTTGGTGATTTATTTGCGGATGCTTTTACGAAAAAAGAAACGGCTCCAAGTCAATTAAGTTGTTCCGAATTAGCTGCTTCAGAACCACAGCGCGTTATTACTAATAAGTTCGCTGCCATGACTGTTGCTCAATTCGTCAACGAACTCTTTGATGAAGGTACTGTATCGAATCACTATATCATTTTCCAGGCTCAAAAGGCTTTTATGAAAGCTGCACCAATTGAGGGGTAATGATATAGGAGGGGACAAGATGAGAGTGTATCAATTAGATTCCACTCAATTGCAACACAGTTTAACACCAACAAACATGTGTAATGGTGTTCTACAATACTACCAATATAAACAGTATACCGTTGTATCTGTACTTGATTTATCAAAGCAAGATTCCGAAATGATACCATTGCTTCTGGCTTGTTTAGCAGAGGCTTTGATTCATTTCAATCCGGATTCTTTTTTAGCGAAGGATGAATCTAGCATTTTATATTGGTGTAGAAAGAACTTTAAAGGATTTCATAGTATCTCTGACGATGGATTTTTACAAGATTTCAAGCAGATATACGAATGTTATCAATCATTGCAGAACGTTGGGAAACAAGAGAAAAATATAAAAATAAATATGTAATAGCAGGGAGAAGTGAAATGTATGTATAATATAATCAAACGTCAATATAATTCAATTATCCAAGAGGTGATTCGGATTAACGAAGAAGTACAAAGGGAATTAAACCTATTAGTACAAAAAATTTGTGAAACCGTGTCTTCTGTCCAAAAAATAATCCTTTTTGGCTCTCATGCTTATGGCACACCAAATGAAGATAGCGATTTTGATCTTTGTATTGTTGTGGATGGTGTAGGAGCAAGAAAAAGGGAAGTCATTAACCGTATTAATTGGGGTATTTACGATATAATGGAAACACCAGTTGATATTTTAGTGTATGGACCAGAAGAGTTTCAAGAACGTGCTAATCGCAATGTAACCATGGAGCACAAAATTGCACTAGAAGGGAAGGTCCTATATGAGGTGCGAGACGTTCTCGAGTAAGCAATACGGAAGTATAAGCGACAACGAGGACTGTTCTTAATTGGAAAAACAATCAAAGCAATAAAGAACAGGATAACTGTTCAGATAAGTGGTAGGAATGAAGGAGTAACGCCCCGAAACTACCCCAGTGAGATTCCCAACTGCATACACTAGGCATAGCGTGATGTGGAGAGCAGGGTAAAATATACGGTCACGGTTCGTAGTGCACAACTGTATAACCGAAAGCCAACAGGAGTAATAAACCGGTTGGAACTAACCAAGTACCGTATGCTGTCAACCGACATGGTGAGAATGTGGTAAACCATTGACGAACTTGCGAATGTACGCCTCGAAAAGGACACGGATCAGAAATGATTCGGAGTCTGAAAACAAGACTTGTCTAATGGATTGGGGATATCTCATAATTAACAATCCTAACGTTGTTATAGGCAACGGAGCTAGACACGGGGTATAGCAAGCACCTAAATCGGAGGTCAAAATGACCTTTAAAACAATGATAGTCTGAATGGAACGTCGAAAGCCACCAACGTTGAGAGTAATCTCTATCGGCGGATACAGTTGAATACGAAATGGACAACCAAGGGAAGTATTCTTAATAGTGGTGAGAGTAGTGGCACGACCGTTGAAGGTTCTGTAATGGAACTGGAGGAACAGCCACAAGTCTATATAGTAGGAACTGAAATTTCATCTAATCTTGCATGGATTCTGGTAAGACTCAAAAGGTCACCAAAAATCAATTTGAGAGTAGGTGATAGACCATGAATGGCAATTCTAAGTCCGCGCCAAAGGGGAATAAACTAAGACACAACGAATACTACGGTATTCAACCTGTCCTAGATAACCTATACCAAAAAGCAACAAAGGGAAATTCTTTCAAAAACCTAATGTCTATCATTATATCAGACGAAAATATACTTCTCGCCTACCGCAATATTAAGGGGAATAAAGGAAGTAGAACTGCAGCTTGTGATAATGTAAATATAAAGAATATTGAGGGAATGGAACAAAGCTATTTCTTGAATGAAGTTAAAAGACGCTTTCAAAACTACCAACCGCAGAAAGTAAGACGTAAAGAAATTTCGAAGCCCAACGGACAAACCAGACCCCTGGGAATACCGGCTATGTGGGATAGGATAATCCAACAGTGCATCTTACAAGTCATGGAGCCAATCTGCGAAGCGCACTTCAGTAACCGAAGTTATGGTTTTCGCCCAAACAGAAGTGCTGAACATGCCCTAGCAGATGCATCAGTGCGAGTAAATAAACAAAACCTTACATATGTAGTAGACGTAGACATTAAAGGTTTTTTTGACGAGGTAAATCACGTCAAGCTCATGCGTCTATTATGGACATTGGGTATCCGTGACAAACAACTTCTGGTCATTATCCGAAAAATACTGAAAGCCCCAGTGCAAATGCCTGATGGCACAACAATGTTCCCGACCAAGGGCACCCCACAAGGCGGGATTCTTAGTCCTATACTTGCCAACGTCAATCTTAATGAATTCGACTGGTGGATAAGTAGACAATGGGAGACATTCAAAGCTAAAAAGGTAAAACCGAGATGCATGAGGGGAATTTGGTGCAATGACGTTGTAACGACACAACTCACCAAAACTTCCAAGATGAAACCAATGTACATCGTAAGGTACGCAGATGACTTTAAAATCTTCACAAACACACGTAGTAATGCGGAGAAAATTTTCAAAGCGACTCAAATGTGGTTAGAAGAACGTCTAAAACTGCCTATCTCAGCCGAAAAGTCTAAAGTAACCAATCTGAAAAAGCAACAAAGTGAATTCTTAGGTTTCACCCTCAAAGCTGTAAAGAAAGGTAAAAAGAAGAACGGTGACACACGATACATTGCAGTAACACACGTTTCCCCAAAAGCACTGGAAAAAACAAAACAAGATTTAGCAAAACAAGTGAGAAGAATACAGAAAACCCCAAACTCTAATGAAACAATTAAGAGAATCAGCATATACAACAGCATGGTCATTGGTAAGCACAACTATTATAAAATAGCTACGCATGCCTCCCAGGATTTCAGTAAAATGAACCATAATCTTGACCACATAATGTATAACAGATTCCCTAAGTCAACAACTGGAGGTAAAAGCAATACAAATGGATACACGAATATAGGAGAATATAAAGGAAAAGACAAAGGTATTAAACCATATCTAAAGTCAAAAATGATGAGATTTCTCATGAAACGTCCCATCCTACCAATCTCCTATATTCAACACAAAAACCCGATGATGAAAAAGCAAGTCATTAACAAGTACACCGCAGAAGGACGAGCCCTGATACATAAAAACTTGGCAGACATAACCGAAGCGGAACTGAAATGGTTAAGAGAAAATCCAGTTATAAATGAACGGGCAACCGTAGAATACAATGACAACCGAATTTCTCTTTATGTCGCACAAAAAGGCAAATGCAGTGTAACAGGTGAGAAACTCTTACCTTGGGACATTCATTGTCACCATAAGCGATTATGGAGTGAAACAAAGGACGACAGCTACAAGAACCTTACCATCATCAAACCAAGTGTCCATAGACTAATACACGCAACCAAGATAGAAACCATAAACCAACTACTCAATGAACACAAATTCAATGAGGAACAGTTAGGCAAACTCAATAAATTGCGAAAATTAGTCAAAAACGAGGAAATCTGTATTTAATCACAAAATGAAGTGGAAATGAAACATGAATAACTAGCGTTGTTCGCTTAGAACTTATCATTATTTTGATGAAAAGAAAACTACAATATAGATGGACCGCGGTATGCCGTGAAAGTGGCACGTACCGTGCGGATCGGGGGAAAAGTTGGAGATAGCTTCAAAGACTTACCTATCGACAATAAATACTGAGGATCTAAAAGAGTGGGTATTTATTGCAAAATCTGATTTAGATTCTGCTGGTTACTTAACTCACATGAAACCTTTCCCTACTGCAATTATTTGTTATCATAGTCAACAATGTGTGGAAAAACTTCTAAAAGGGTTTCTTGCACTAAACGGTAGACCAGTCCCTAAAACTCATAACCTTTTAATGCTGCACAAATTGTGTCGGAAATTAGATGAGGAGTTCTCATTGATTTTAGAACAGTGCGTGCAGCTAAATGGTTATGCTACAGACATTCGTTATCCGTATTTTGAAGCACTTACTGTTCAAGATGGATTAATCGCTATACAACATGCTCAAAAAGTAATGAGCTTTTATATGGAAAAGTTAAACAAGTTGAATATACATGAAATCACAGTTGATTAAAAATAGAGGATATACACAAAAGAGAGTGCCTATTAAATAGGGACTCTCTTTTTCTATCTAAAAACAGAGGAGGCATGCTCCATAGTAGTATGAAATGATACTTTGCTATGGGGATAACAATATAATGATGGATATATATAAAGAAATTAAAGAGGAAATGAAAAAAGTCTATTTATCTCGCGATTGTTGTTTTGTAGGTTACAGTGGGGGGAAAGATAGTTCTGCCATGTTGACGTTACTATGGGATGCAATTGCTGAGCTACCACTAGAGCAACGTACAAATCCAATTCATATCTTAACTTCCGAAGTTGGAGTAGAAACACCTGCTATGACGGCTTATATCTCAAGGACATTACAAAAGATCCAGGAGAATGCAAATGAGCAAAACCTACCATTTGTCGTTCATGGTGTGAAACCACTTATGAAAGAATCATATTGGTATAAGGTAATAGGCAGAGGCGTTTTACCACCGAGCGGAAACAGTAGATTGAGATGGTGTACTGACTCTCTCAAGGTCAAACCGATGCAGCGAAAGATGAAAGAAATCTTAATAGCTTCTCAAACTACTACTGCAGTAGAATGCTTTGATGAATATGATGGTGTACTTATGCTGGCCGTTCGTAATGAAGAGAGCGCTCGAAGAAGACATAGTATTCAAAAGCATGAGATAAGTAATGATTCCTTATTTTCACGTCATAATGATATGAAGAATATCCTCTGCTTTAATCCAGTTAAATTTTTAACCGGTGATGAAGTATGGATGTTACTTTTAGATAGAGGGATACTGCCTTTTGGTGTGGATGTGGAAGAAATGAGCATACAGTATGGACAAGCTATGTTTGAATGTGGCATAAAAACAGGTGGGAAGCAGCAGGGAAATGCTTGTGGAGCTGCAAACTCACGTAGTGGATGTTGGACTTGCCTAATGATGAATGGTGAGGATAAAATGTTGACCCAGCTAATAAGTGAGGGGTATACGGACTATGCTTATCTACAATCCTGGAAAAGCTTCTTACGTTCGATTAGAAACGATATTCGGTATCGGAATGTAATGAATAGACGAAGCCTGCAAACGCTCCTTAGAAACGAAAATAAAAGGGATTCAGACTTGTTTTCCATATGTAATCATGTTGAATATGATTATATTATGTTTGATCGTACAGAAAAGGGAGACTATGCACCAGGAGGACTAACAGTAGAAGGTAGAAGAATGCTTTTAGAGTATCTACTTTATATTCAACAAGAAATGAATACGAGTCTTATATCTGAAGAAGAAATTGAGGCAGTACTACAAGGCTGGTATGACACAGATGGTATTCGCGTATATCGAGATGAATTGGAGCCAATACATCACGCATGTCTTGGTGAATTGGTGTTCAAACCTGATTGTACAATAAATGAAGAAAAAACGACGTCTCCATTCCCTGTGTTTTTCGTGGAAATTGATGTTCATTTAGGGAAGCAGGAGATATTTCGTTGGATGAAGGAACGACAGAAAGTTACGCAGCAGAGTTTTTTCTTTTTCCCTTCAAATTATTCTAATGATTCTACAAAGCTTACATGGAACAAACTAACCTTTGTTGTATCTAGATTTGATATAACAGAAGCAAGAGATGCTGAACGCATTATACGTCAATGGTTAGGTATGACGATGTACCATGAAAAGGCAGAAGCACAACATAAAAAGATGCTTGTACAGCTGTTCATTCATTCTATGAAGAATGAACAATTATTTAATCCGGATGAATTAGAAAATACGAAGATCCTATATACTACAGAGTTTATAAGTAGGCTCTCTCGATTGCTAGAAACAGAGGAGTTGCTATCCGAGGAGACTAATCACCTCTTTGCAAAAATACTTAAAGAAATGGCTAACGAAACATTTCTTATAGCGTGATATATAAATAATAGATATATTTAGAGAGTACCTATTCAATAGGTGCTTTCTATATTACAAAGGCAAGAGGAGATTTTAATGGAATTTAAAAAACTTATGAAGTATATAGAAGAGAATAAGGAAGAACACTTTGATGAATTAATTAAAGAAAATGAAAACGCAATTAAAGAAATCGATAAAAAAAATGAGAAGAAAGCAGATTTTTAAAAATAGTTATGATATTTACCGAAGAACTATTAGAAACGTATAAATATAGGATTCAAGGAGGATACTTATGACTGAAATTAGTTTAAAAGACAGATGTATTCAAATTCTAGCCACAATTCCAACAATAGTATTTTTTATTTGGAGCATGTACTACTGCTTTCAGCTATTTGTAGGAAATGAAATACCTGGAGTAAATCCTATTACAAAGTTTATACTTGGGTTGATTACACTGTTTATGGGAATAGGCGGACTTATTAATTTAACTAAGCCTAATGTAGATGCTGTCGAGTTCTCCCTAAAGACACTTTGCGGGTTACTTGCAATTGGCTTTATATTAGGGTCAGGACAATTTATAGATATCGTAAAAGTAGTCATTAATTCATTGTAAAGAAATCATATATTTTTTAGTACCTTTTAAAAGCCCAATTATATTTTATATATAATGGTCTTATCCCTGTCAAGTAGACAGCATTAAAAAGACTAAGCAGCCATCGAGATTCGATATTCTATCGGAGCTCGATGGTTGAGTCGTTTTTGGAAACGTTTATAGTTATAAAAGTAAATATATTCTTCAATTGCTTGTATTAAATCCGCTTCTGTTTTAAAATGATTCAAATACAACATCTCCGATTTAAAATGGGAGAAAAATGACTCGATACAGGCATTATCATGGCAGTTTCCTTTGCGAGAGTGGCTGCCAATGATACCTAAATCTAAAAGTCGTTTGTTGTAGGCATGAGATGTGTACTGGAACCCCTGATCTGAATGGAGAATGGTTCCACGCACATCTCTTTTTTGTGCCAACATTTCAATTGTATCTAATACAAGTTCATTATCATTACGCTTGGAAATTTTCCAAGAAACAACTTCGTTATTATAAATATCTTGTACAACAGAAAGATAGCGGAAGCCCTCTTGAAATCGTAGGTAGGTAATGTCTGTAACAAGCGCTTCATTTTGTTGGCGATCTTTGAATTCACGGTTTAAAACATTTGGAAAAGTATTAGAATAATTCCCTTTAAAGAAGCGACGCTTCTTTCGAATAATAGACTGAATGTTAAGCTCACTCATTAATCGATATACCTTTTTGTGATTTATAAAATATCCCTCTTCTTCTAAAGCGATTTTCATACGTGGATATCCATATTCTTTGTGCTTTACGTGAATAGATTGAATTACCTTTTTTAATCGTTTATCGGATTCTAGTCGCATGTTGTTCATACTTTTTGTATGAACCCACTTATAGTAACTTGAGCGATGTACACCCGCAAATTTAGTAAGCCATATAACAGGATATTTTCTCTTTAGTAATTCAATGATATGATATCGTTCTTTATATTTTAGTACGCCCCCATTTACAGATTTGGATACTGCTTTTTTAAATATTCAACCTGAGCCTTATAGTAATCACGCTCTTCTTCAACAGTTTTAAAATGGATCCGTTTGCCTTTTAAAGGGTTCGGTATACCTTTCGTTTTATTATTTTCCCCGCGAGTATCTGTAATTTCACCACGTTCTTTATATTTTTTCACCCAATTTTTAAGTTGTGTAGAGCTTCTAATCTGATATTTTTTCGCTATCATATCGTGTAAGCCCCCATTCAAACAACGCATATAAACACGCAGCACCTCCTGGTACGATACATGTATCAATAAAAGGAGGTGCTTTTCCTATGCCACAACAAAAACTAACCATTGTTCCCGTTACATTACATACCGAAAACGAAAATAATTCTGCAACAAAGCCAACAGTGCTTTCCTCCAATCCTACTTGCACGATTAAAACAGCAAACGCTGAAATTTCCTTCTTTAACGGTGTAGATGAGCATATCATCCAAGCGGTCATGAGGGAGTTGAAAAATGGGTGAAACACGACTATACAAGTGTTAAAAACATTTATATCATTTGCGGTAAGACAGATATGAGAAAAGGAATTGATGGGCTTGCCACACTGATTCAAGATTCTTTCGAACTTGATCCATATGGCGATTCCATTTTCTTATTTTCAGGGTGGAGTAAAGACCGCTATAAATGTCTGTATTTTGATGGTGATGGCTTCGCCATGCTGTATAAGCGTTTGGATAGTGGAAAACTTCAATGGCCAAAAGATGAAAATGAAGTACGCCATCTTTCACAACAGGAGCTTCGCTGGCTCCTTGAAGGGTTATCCATTCAGCAGCCAAAAGCCATTCAACCATCGCCAAAAGGTGCGTTCTAAATTCGTTCAAGTCGTTATTTTTATCTTTATTTTCACTGTTCGAACTGATTATAATAGGAGGAACGAAACTGAACGAAACTGAACGAAAGTGGTGAATGATGTGACGAACGTTTCTTCTACGAATGAAAATCAATCTGAGAAATTAATTCGATTGCTTGAAGATCAATTAGCTCATTCGAATCAACAAAATAAAGAGTTATCGAAAAAGTTGGATCAATCGTTGAAACAGATTGAATCGTTAACGCAACAACTTCAACACTTAACCAAGCTCTTATATGGCTCTAAAACAGAAAAATCCAAATACAATACGCCCGACGGGCAAGTGTCCTTATTTGAGGATGACCCGTCTTTTACTGATCCTGAGCACACAGAAGAACAAAGCCAACAGACCATTTCTTATACTGTTGTACGAAAAATTCAACCAAAAAAACGAAATGATTCCTTGCGTGAAGATATTGAAATAGAAGCTATTCACCATCATCCAGCAAATACAATCTGTGACGGTTGCCATGATCAAATGATAGAAATGGGCAGTACAATCGTGCGTGAAGAGGCGAAATTTATTCCTGCGAAAATGATGAAAGTTCAACATATTGAACACGCTTATGAATGTAAAAAATGCAAAAGCGATTCATTACAAAAAGGGCAGATTAAACGTGGTAAAGCGCCACAACCTCCCATTCAACGTAGCATCGCAAGTCCTAGCGTACTTGCCAAAGTGATGTATGATAAATTTTCACAATACTTACCTCTTTACCGTCAGGTAAAGGAATGGGAGCGTTATGGCCTGAACACGAATGATAAGAACCTTTCCAATTGGGTCATTCGTGCCTCACACGATTGGCTATTGCCTATTTACGAACGAATGAAGTCTTTGATGATGGCTAAAACCATTCTACATGTCGATGAAACGTATTCACAAATTATCAACCGTTCCGATGGCAAATCTGGTCAGTCTAACGCCTACAATTGGGTCTATCGAAGTGTGCCCAGTCAAGGTCCAACGATTGTCCTGTTTCAAAGTTCATTATCACGTGCTCGGTCTGTTCTCGAAAGCTTCATTGAAGATTATTCCGGAACGATTGTCTGTGATGGTTATTCGGCCTATGACAAAATAGAAGGCGTCACCTTCGCAAATTGTTGGGCGCATGTTCGCCGTTATTGGATGAAAGCGAACAGCAAGAACGGACAAATCGGTGTCAGCTATTGTGATGCTTTGTATCGACTTGAAAGGAAATTCAAGCATCTGTCTCCCAGTAAGCGAAGAAAGAAACGTCAAAAGTTTGCGTTGCCAATCGTTAAGAAATTCCTTGACTGGGTTGAAAAATCACCATTCTACGGCAAAAATGCGCTTGCAAAAGCAGCTGAATATACTCTGAACAGAGCGAATGGACTAAAAGCATTCTTGAAGGATGGCCGTATCGAAATTGATAATAATCCAGCCGAAAATGCCATTCGTCCAAATGTGATGGGTCGAAAAAACTGGCTCTTTTCCGTCAGTGAAGCTGGTGCAAAAGCCAACGCCATCTGTTTAAGTATCGCAGAAACGGCAAAAGCAAACGGAGTGGATTTCTATCGTTATCTCTTGAAGTTACTGACGGATTTTCCGAATCTTGATATCTATCAACATTCGGAAATTTTAAATCAATATATGCCTTGGTCAAAAATGATCCAAGCAGAATGTGGCAGATAAAATGAAATCACCGTATATCTGATTAAAAAAATCATGATATACGGTGATTTATGATGCGTACGGTTAAGGTATGCTTATTTTTTATAGTTCGGGCTTACCATATCGTAGCTTCCCTCACCGTTTAAATAACTTTGAACAGCTGTTCTCCTTTAATTAGTCTCCTTGCTAACCTAATTTCTGTTTCTCTAGCTGCTTGGTAAAAATATCCTCTTATAGTTGCTTCAAATCCTCCAGGTCGTTGAAAAACTTTCCTACAAAAAATCTATTATAAATTTTCCATTAGACGTTTTTTGATTAATTCATAATCGTCCCTAGTAATACCAGGAGCAAATTCTTCAGGTAACTCCTCTAAGTTTGGAATTGGTCCGCCTTCAGGAGTACCAATTTTCACTTCAAGCGGTTGCCCATTTTCCGGATTTGTTCCTTTCCAAATCATTCCGATATCCCTGTATTCTGTTTCGCTCCATGTGAATAGCACATTGCTTAAGCCTTTTTCTATGAACGGTCTGGCATAATCAAATTTTGAGTTATCAAGATTTGGAACTGGAAGCATTTTCGTCAAGTCTACCCCTGTAGCAATTTCGATTGCTTTCGCATAGGCGAGGATATGTGTTCCTCCACGAACAAGTAAATACCCAATCATGGTTCTAGCAACTGGGTTATCAGTCATCTCATAAACTCTCATTTTATGTGTACGTGCACCAATCTCTAGAAAAAAGTTATGTGTTAAATCTAAAACCAGATTTCCACTATTAAAAACATTATCACCAGTCCAAGGTCTTCCCATTGAATCACCTGGTATAGCCGTTTGAGCTGTAGAAATAAAATGGTGGGTGTTTCTCGCATCCTTCCCATTTTGAAGTGGAGTGATATCCGGATTCCCTGGAAAAGTATTACCTACCGATAACAAATTAATCGTATTAGAAACAAGTTCTACATGACCAAATTCTTCTGCTGTAATGCTTGCCACTAACTCATAGAATGGTTTTAGCTTTTTTTTATTTCTGAAGTTAAAAGACTGAAACATATAGTTATTTAAGGTAGACATCTCCCCAAACTTGCCACCCAAGAGTTCTTGTACTGCTGCTGCAGCATTCATATCGCCGTGTGCGGGTATAGGAAGTTCAATTGCCAATTTATTTATTCTTTTAAACATTATTTCCCCTCCACTTCCTTTTTGTTAACCAGGAAAAACCCAAATAATTTGCTCGGTACGAATAAAAAAGGGAGTTCCGTTAGATTCGACAACAATGTGATCTGGCAATACATTTTTCAAGGAGCCACGAACGCTACCTCTTATGGTTTGAACAGTAACAATTTTACCAACAATGGTTGTTAATGTCTGATAAACATATGGATCATAAAAGCTTAACAGGTTGTTGTTTGTCATTTAGATCCTCCTATTCTAAAGTCATTCTTACTGAGTATATGTTTCTCGATATGAAAAAAGACTGAAAAACAACTGTTCAATTTGACTCTTGTTGTTAAATACTATCCTGAAAATAATAAACGGCAATAGCACATTTTTTGCAATACGAAACTAGGCCTAGCAATACCCAATTTTTTAAACTGGACCTAGGAATGACTAATCTAATCCTTTTATGTACGAATTTATACTATGGCTCGCATACGCCGATGTAATTGACAATAAAATTGAAAAGATAAAGCAAGGGCTTGTAGAGTTCAAGAATAAACTTTATGGCACAGGTAATGCCATTCAAAGTATAACGAAAACTCTTGACAAACTATTTCAACGTCAGGACGAACTGTTTCAACGTCAAGACAATATTATCAAGCTACTGGAAGTTGTGTATAACAATTTATAATTGTATGGAACACCAGTAAATCTCGGGCCTATTTCAAAAATTAGAAGTCATTAAGCCGCACTCGAAAGATGGACAAAGATATATTGAAGTTGTATTTATTTATCGCTTTGAAAAATCTGTTGAAACATGTGCCGATATGATTAATTGCGACAGGAGCACCTAATTGGTATGTAAATAAATTAGCAGCAGAGTTAAGCAACAAAGGTGATGACAAACTATTCAAAACCTTATCATTACTTATTCCAGAGGAAGAATTAAAACCAGAATTAAAGAGTATAAAGGGTGGCTATAAAGATATTGATGTGGTCACTGTTTCCGAACAACTAAATCAAAAAGGGATACTGGAGGATGTGGGCGGCGTAACCTATCTTACTCAATTAGCTGGCTCAGTACCAACTACAGCGAATACCATTTATTATTGTGATTTGGTAAAATCGAAAGCCTTGCGTAGGCGAGGAATTGAAGCAGCAAAAAATATAAGATATTTATCGGAGGTACAGGAATTTGAATATGACGAGACATTTTTGACAGAAGTAGAAAATCAGGCTTTAAAAATCCGATCAATGGCGTTCTCATTACTCGCATCTACATTGGGAAGCTTCTCGAAAATGTACATCAAGTATTGATAAGGATTAAGCCCATTTTCTTTGGCTGTTTCTACAATACTATAAGTCACAGCACTAGCCTTCGCTCCTTTCGGAGTGTTTGCAAAAATCCAGTTTTTCCTTTTAGGACTTAAACACATAAAAGAAAAAACTGGCTCTTTTCCGTCAGTGAAGCTGGTGCAAAAGCCAACGCCATCTGTTTAAGTATCGCAGAAACGGCAAAAGCAAACGGAGTGGATTTCTATCGTTATCTCTTGAAGTTACTGACGGATTTTCCGAATCTTGATATCTATCCACATTCGGAAATTTTAAATCAATATATGCCTTGGTCAAAAATGATCCAAGCAGAATGTGGCAGATAAAATGAAATCACCGTATATCTGATTAAAAAAATCATGATATACGGTGATTTATGATGCGTACGGTTAAGGTA
>NZ_BOQB01000023.1 GCF_018332475.1 Bacillus sanguinis
AGTTTTTCTTGCGCAGCTTTCACTTCGGATTCATTTTCATTTGCTTGCACTGTTTTTCTTAAGAAACGACTTGCTTCCTCGTATTTTTTCTGTTTAATTTTAAACATCCCGAATGCAAAATTCACATGTGGATTTTCATCGTTTTGTGAGTATGCTTCTGTGAAAAGCTTCTCTGCTTCATTCCCTTGTCCCACTTTATCGTATAAAATCCCTATATTTACAAGCGTATTTATGTCGCGTGTTCCACTGCTGACAACTCTATTGTAAGCTTCTAACGCTTGCTGATATGCAGCAGTACTCTTTGCACCATCTCGCGTTTCATAAAATTGACCCGCTTCGTAATACACAATTCCTAGTTGATTTAACAACTCAATATTTTTCATATCTTTTTGAATCGCTACTTGTAAAATGTGAGATGCTTGTTGATAATTCATTTCTTTCTTTGCACTATCAATTAGATTTGTTTTATTCCAAAGCACATATAAATTTGAAAGTTCAATTGTATATATGGCATTCTTTGAATCTTGCATAATAGCTTGTTTAAAGAAAGATTCTGCTTTGTCTAACTGTACCGTTGCGGTTGATAATTGACCTTTTAAATACGAAACAATTGCTTTATCCTCATTTGTCTTCGTGCTCATTTTGACAATAACATCTTCCGCTTTTTCAAATTCTTTCATTTTCATATGACTTACAGCTAAATCTCGCATCGCATCTTTTTTGTATGGTTCAATTCCTTTTGCATTATTCGCTAACGCTTGTTCAAAATTTTGCACTGCTTCTTGATATTTTCCAATTCGGAAATTAGCTGAAGCTAATAGATAAGCAGCTTCATTATTTTCTTTATCGATTTCTCTATCTTTTATTAGTTTTGTAATATAATCGATTGCAATTTTATTTTTTCCTTCAGCAACGTAAATCGTTGCTAATTGGAGATAAGCCTCGTCTTTCCCCTTCACAGCAATTGCATGTCCAACAGCTTCTTCAGCTTTTGTATATTTTTTATCATCATAAGCTTGTCGTGCTTGTTCCATAAACTTTTGATATTTAGCGTTTGTTGTGTAGAAATAAAATAACGTTGAACCACCTATAACAACCACTACAGTTGAACCAATAATCAAAATTCGCTTTTTATTCTTTTTCCACCATGTAGAAAAAGCCGACGGTTCGCTTTGTTCATGCGTTATTGTGAGTGGTTGATTTGATGCTTTTGCATTTAAAATTTCATCATCCACATCATATTCCACTTGTTTTTTCGTTTGTTTTCGGCTCTGTAGAATGCTATTTGGCACTGTAATTGTAGCTGCTACTTCTTGCTGCGACTGTGTTCCTTGCTCTTCTTTTATCTCTTCAATAATGCTTTCAATTTCCTGTTTTAACGCCTGGTCAATGTTTGGAAATTGTACGATTCGTGAATAGACGAAACAAGCAAATGCTGCATTGTTTTCTCGTTCCAATTCAGTAGCTAATTCCAAATAATGTTGTAGGACCATTTTATTATTTATTTCAGGCTCTTGACTCTCCATAGTTTGAATGATATATGCGAGTTCTTTTTGTAGAGCTTTTGATGGATTGAGTGAATTGAAAATTATTTTATACTCATATAATGCCGCTTGTTTAAATCCTCTCTCTTCTAATAATCTTGCAATTTCCAAACATTTTGATACAAAAAGAGAGTGTTCTTCTGCTGACTGCCTTTCCGCATCAATTTTTATTCTTTCTCTCGCGCTATTAAATACTTTGTACCACTGTGCAAAGCTTGGGCATTCTGCGAAAGATTTACTGCTCCATGCCTGCTTAAATAATTTTGCAATTTCCCCGTTCCATTCATCATGTAATACTTGCTGAAGTAACGTATACCTTTCACATTCTGTCTGCATTTCTTCCGTTTTAAAGTAACTTGCATCCGTCCATTTTTTATTTCGAACTTCTTCACTACACCAACTTAATATTTCTCCCAATAAAATAGCACCAGCAAATCGATCGGCTTCTTTTTGCCATACTCCACTTTTTAAATACATCGGTGCGTAACCCGCTGAACCTGCTGGCAATAACGAAGGTCTTTTCGTTTTTGAGCCATACATTTGCTCAACATCAACAAGTTCGATATAGTGTTGGCCTTTAATTGGATTTTCACTTAAGAAAGGTACGAGTATGTTGCTAGACGATAAATCATTATGAGCAACTTCATTTTCTTCCATCATTTTAAGTGTTGTAAGAAATGCTTCTGCAATAAAGAAACATTGTTCTTTTGATAACATTCGTTGTTCTTGTAAAATATCAGCCCAAGTTGGACCTTCAATCCAAGGCATTACAATACTGTTAGCAAGATCTTCTGATTTTTCGATAGCAGATATATGTTCTTCTTTAGTAATAATATAGCGTGAACATACTTTAAGACCCGCTAAGGAAGAAAGTGGTTTCAAAAATGCTAGTTGATGTTTTTCCTCGCGATAGCGTTCCTTAAAGACTTTTAATGCAATTCGTTCCATACCATTTTCATGTTGTAGTTGATAGACTGTTCCTTGTCTACCTTCTTGCCCATATGGCATTTCAATCCCAACTACTGCTGGATGTTTCTCAAACCGATAAACATCTTTATTAAGACTAATTTCTTCTCCTACTTCCGGTCGGAATCCCATTTTATCCCCTTACTCTCATATGACAATTTTTCATACAAAAGACCAGGAACAATAGCTCCTGGTCTTTTGCAATTGTTCTATTCTTAGTATGTGTTATCTGTACTACGGAATTTCTCAGCAATACGTTTTAAGTCTCTCGAAATTCCTTCTAAAATAGGAATGTATTGTTGCATTTTTTGTTTAGAATTTTCAAATTCTCCTCTGAATTTTGCTTGTGTTGACCCAGCCCATTGTCCATCTAAGCTTTTAATATCGCCTTCAAGTCTATTAACTTGACTTTGTGCTTCCGCAGCTGCGTTATTAAAGTTATTAGAAATTCTTTCAAGGTCTTCTGGTCTAATTTTAATTTCTGTCATTTTATTAATTTCCCCTTTCAAACCATAAATGATATAACAATTAGATTATAAACTATATTCATACAATTTTAAAAGAGTTAAATTGCAAAAAAATTCTATTTTATAGTAATTTAACCCTATTTTACTATTATTTCACTTTTAATTCAGACCATTTCACACTAATTTTGTCTGTCATCGTGCGAAGTAAATGTAATGGTGTATATGCACATTTTATTTTTATTGGCTTTCTACGTATGCAATATCCATCCCCACTTAATAATTCTTGATCGATTTCAGCATGTGGAAGTTTCATATTAAAGAAATATACATCGTTATTGTGGGTCGTTCCTAATAAATAACCTATACTTCTCTTTCTAATTTCCGCAAACCATTTTTCATGTGAAAAGTTATTTACACTTGATGTTGTAGCCGCCGTTAAAAAATGAATCCCTTTATTTTTACAATTTTGAACTATTAGTTCCATTTTATTTTTCGCCTCATAATCATTAGAT
>NZ_BOQB01000024.1 GCF_018332475.1 Bacillus sanguinis
AGACATTACTTTTAATAAAACGTTAATAACTCTATCTAAACCTTTAGGTAAATCATTTAAGGCTACAATATCTTTTAAATATATTTTTACGTAGTCTGGTTCTTTGTCGATATAAGCATTTATAATTTCTTCTTCTTCTTGAATTTCACCAGTATTTATATCTATTATTTTATTTTTTGTAACTTTAGAAACTTTTTTCAAGGGTCTTTCCGGTTGCATCAAATCTACCTCCTACCCGATTTATAATTTAATTAAATTATAAATCGGGTATTTTAAAAGTGCAATATTTTTTATAGGATTTCACATTTATAATCCCACAAATTATAAATGATATAAAAAATAAATTTAATTTATAACTCCACAAATTACGGTATATAACTCCACAAATTACGGTTATAATCCCACAAATTATAACTTATAATCCCACAAATTATAGTATTTTCCTAGAAATCCAGTCATATCAACGGTTCAACCTATGTTCTCCCTTCTATTCTATTATTTTATAAAATTTAAAAGGGCTTTTCACTATGCAATAGTCGAGTAGTATTTTTTGAGAAAACCATTCAAAAAATCTCCACTCTTTTGCTATTGCATAGTGAAATTCGGCAGGTGTGAGCATGTCGCCAAGCCGAACAGACCAAAAACGAGGATTTAGATTGTTCGACTTGGACTAGCAATTGTACCTGCCGAACCGCCTTGCTCTATCGTTCTAAACAATCCGCTTATTCCATATTCATTTACGTTAAGATCCAGGGGGCTAGCCCCCAAACCCCCAGCCAGCACTCACACCCAAAAACAAGGAGAGAATGAACTTAGAACAGCACATTTATAGAAACTGTGTTTTTGCTAGATGCATATTAAAAAGGATAAGCATATGCTATATTACGCTTTCGTATAATTCCCTTATCTTTAAAGAGAACTTAAATCTTAATAATAGATTTGAGTTCTCTTTTTATATCATTATTCTCTAATTACCATATACATATAATATATTTAAAATTAATTTAAAAGGAGAAGTATGTTATATGACAAAATTGGAGGAACTAGAAAAAGATTTTAATCAAATGAATCTAGATTTAAAAGCTATACAACATGATATGAAAAGTTTAGAAGTAAGAATATTAGTAGCTGAAAAGGATGTTTTAACTATTAATAAACAATTAGATAAAATTAGTGCAAATACTACATGGATTTTACGATTGATCATAAGCGGATTGTTAACAGGAGTACTTGGTGTAGTAGCTAAAAACCTGTTATAGGAAAAAAGGGTGTTGGTCAATCAAAACGGACCTAGCAAAGCGAAGGGAGTATTTGACTTGACCAACCGTACTACACCCAAACCCTCTTGGCATTGAACAAACAATCGTTTGTTCCTGCTAACCGGCGAGGGAGCCCCTCAAGGATTGAGGGGTTGGGGAGTTTGATTGAGGGGGTCTGGGGAAGAGTTTCCCCAGTGGGTTTGGGCAAAGCCCAAGGTTTGTTTTTTGCCAGGCAAAGCATGGCTTGGCGGAGCCAAAGAGCCTCGCAGAGCACGTCCAAATGAAATTTGGTATAACGTGCTAGACCAAATTTGGTTTTTCTTCTATCCCCATGTTAAACTAGTTACCAAAAGGGGGGGTCTTGCTCATGGCTCACGTTCAAAAATATGCAAAAGGAAATGTTCAAGGATTGTCCATCCACTGGGACAGAAAAACAGAAAATCATTCGAATCAAGACATTGATAATGAACGGTCACATTTGAATTATGATTTATGTGAAAAAGAAGGAGATACACTTTCACGCATGAATGATCGGTTAAGTGAAGTGCATTGCTTGAATCGAAAAGATGTAAAAGTCTGTGCAGATTGGGCTGTTACATTACCGGAAAGTTTGAAAGATGCTTCTGAGAAGGAACAACGTGAATTTTTTGAGAAAACCTATGAATTTTTAGCGAACCGTTATGGTGGTGAAAAAAATGTGTTGTCAGCCAATGTACATAATGACGAAACAAGACCGCATATGCATTTTGCTTTTATGCCTGTTGTTTGGGACGAGAAAAAGCAACAGGCAAAGGTTTCAGCTAAAGAAGTTTTAACAAGAAAAGATTTAAAAACATTTCACCAAGATTTAGATGAGTTTTTGAAAAAAGAAATACCACAAATCTACAAAGAAGGTATTTTAAACGATAAAACGATTGGCGTTGATACGGTTAAAGATTTGAAAAGGTATTCTGAAGAAATACAGAAACAAAAAGATGTAATGGATGCGGAAGTAAAGGTCAAAGAAAGAGAGTTAGAGGGGAAAATTCAATCATTAGATAAAGAATTGGAAAGTAAAAAAAATGAGTTT
Organism: Bacillus sanguinis; assembly: GCF_018332475.1. Taxonomy (GTDB): domain Bacteria; phylum Bacillota; class Bacilli; order Bacillales; family Bacillaceae_G; genus Bacillus_A; species Bacillus_A sanguinis. Next base: position 2,329 of record NZ_BOQB01000024.1, read on the forward strand.
CTGAATTTGAGTGAAGCACTCCCTTCAAAAATTAATATCAAAGTAAAAGGAAAAGAGAAAAAAACAGAGGTTGTAAAAACAGGTTTTTTAAAATCAGAAACAGTAACTACAGAAACTGGGAATTGGATTGTTTCTGATAGTGAAATGAGAAGGATGCAAAAAGTTCTAAGCGATGCAAATTTCGTAAAGGAAGATTATGAGCGTTTGCAGCGTACAGATTTAGTTAAAGAAAACAAAGAATTACATGATAGAGTTGATAGTTTAGCCGATGGTTATGTTAAAGCTATTAATGAGAATACAGATTTGTATGAGAAGAATAGAGAATTACGTAAGGAAATAAGCTCGTTAAAAGCCCATGTAAAAGATTTAAAGGAAAATGTAAAGGTTTTATACCACAATACGAAAAAAGTCCTTGGAGAGCATTTTAAAGCGTTTAGAGGACTTGTTAAGAATGAATTGGATATAAAAGGTGTAGATAATCAATTTGATTGTGAATATAAGAAAGAAATTAAGAAACAACGTGGATATAACATGGAACGTTAAAACCGTCTCAGAATTAATTCTGAGACGGTTCGTCGTTTTTGTATGTTATTTCTGTTTTAAGCTCTCTTCCTTTAGTTGAATAGACTTGTTGTAATCGGATTTCTTGTATATCGTGCCAATGGCCACGACCAAAATAACGAGCATTTACTTGATATGTACCAGTACCTTTTCTAAAAAGAATTTCTGCATTTACAAGTTTGTTGATGTTGTTATTAAGAACTTGTACTGTTTTATATCCTAGTTCTTGTGCCATTTGTTTTTTTATAAAGCTATTTAGAATGATCATATTGTCATA
>NZ_BOQB01000025.1 GCF_018332475.1 Bacillus sanguinis
ACAGAAGGGGATAAAATTATAGAGAAAAACTCTTTAGGCATTCCGATGAAGCCAGGGAAGGTATGAAGGATTTAAAAACGGATACAAATCATTTTGTTAAGAAAAAAATTCATATGCTAAAATATTTTACGTGAAAAGGGACATTTATCAATATATATATATTGATATCGTTTATAGATGTCCCTACGGTTTTTAATAGCTTGTATGTTTCTCGATTGTACTTAAGGAATGTAAAAAAAGCACTCATAGATACAATCTACGAGTGCTTTTGACGGTATGGATTTGTTTAGGGTTTTCATAAAGAAAAAATATTACAACAAATCGTTAACTAATCATGTTTTAGTTCAAAATTTTTGGTGGTTGAAATGGTACTGATATGATAGTTATTAGCGTATTCAACTGCAACACTAAATTCTTTGCTTTTGTCATCCGTTACATAACCGGATATGAAAATTGTTTGAAGATCATTTGGAGTGAATTTATGTTTAGTAATAGTTACATCTACGTTTTCCTCCTCCTTGAAGTATTTAATAGTTTCTTCTTTTGCTGTATTAATGATTTCTTCCTCTTTATTATTTTCCACATTACACCCTCCTAAAATAGTAAATATTAAAGTGAAAAAGAAAAATATACCAATAATCTTCTTTTTTATTTCCATATATACCCTCCAATTATGGTATTTTTATTATTAGGATATCGCATAATTTACAGGAGGGGAAGAACTTGCAACAAAATGAGAAAGTATTAGACACTACGTATTATCAATTAGCTCGTTATGCATACCAAGATGATGAAAATTTAAAAGATAATGTTTACATTAGAGATAATGGGAAGAATAAGATCCAATCGTGGGCAGTAGAAAAAACATTCCACGACAAACAAACCGGAATGGACGCAGTAGTCTTTGAACGAGATATAAATGGGAAAAAGCAAGTTATGGTATCTTTCCGAGGAACAGAAGGGGATAAAATTATAGAGAAAAACTCTTTAGGCATTCCGATGAAACAAGGGGAAGGTATGAAGGATTTAAAAACGGATACGAATCATTTTGTATTACGAGAAGGTGTTCATGAACCAGCAGCACCTCCTGTAGCAGGAACTGAGAATGCAGGTTCAAAGAAATATTGGAATGAAGAGAATCAGCGCTGGGAAACACATAATCAATTTGAACAAGCTGAAAGGGTCATGAAACAAGTAACGGATACATATAAGGGCAGGGATGATGTGGAGATATATACGACGGGTCATTCATTAGGGGGAGCTTTAGCGGAATATGCAGCGGCATCTAATGACAATGTAAGATGTATGTCATGGAATGCGCCAAGTGCAAAACATTTGTTACCGCCTGATTTACAAGAAAAAGCAAATAATGGTGAGTTTAATAATAGAATTGTAAGTGTTGTTCACGGAAATGATTCAATTGGTTATGGACCATTTGGTGCATATGAAAGTCATATAGGATCTACTTATGCGGTAACACCACCAATTTCGAAAGAAGAAATGTCCGAGTTATCATTACAACAAAAGCTTGGGATGGATGTTACTCGATTTTTGAATTCGATAAGTGGTCCTGGTTATCATTATCAAACAGATAAAAACTTCCGATTTGGGGAGAATGGGTCTTTATCAAATAAATACTTGTTAAATGTAGACACGAATGAAAGAGTTTATGATTCACCGGGCGCGTTATTAGGCGGGGGAGAGATTCGTGTAGTTGTAGAGAATTTGGAAAAAGCCGTAAGAGATATGAAGCGAAACGCACAAGAATTTCAAGATAGAGTACCGAGGTTAATTTCTAATATGATGACATTATTAGAAACGGCTGAAAGTAGACGGGTAGAAGCTAAAGTAAATAATATACGCGCACATGTAGAGCATTTAAGTTTTTGGTACATACGAACAGCAACGGAAATTTCAGATTTTATTGAGAAGAAAGCCGATGATTATAAGAAGACGGATCAACAATATTAAGGGAGAAGATTAAGATGCCGAGAATTTACTTAAATGAAGAAGTATTGAGCCAAGCTTTACAACAATTTGACCATATGATTCAAGACTTAAACCATAATAAAAGGGTTGTAAGTAATGTACATAATTTACTTCTTTCAAGCTGGTCGCAACTTGGAGTAGGGAAAAAAGCCATTAGCGATTTAGAATCTTTTAAAAAAGATATCGAAAGAAGGATGGAAGAATTAGAGTCTGATAAAAGAGAGTTAAAGGGTGCGATTGATTTATTAAAAGCGTTAGATCAAAGTTATGATTACATGGGGCCTAAATATTAAATTACAAGAAGCACTCGCAAAGGTGCTTTTTGTAGTTTAACTGGATGAAAGATTACTGTAGTAATTATGGAAGAATATGATTCTGATTCATAAAGTGAATGGAGAAAGTAATATGTAGTTTTGAATCAAACTTGCAAACGATGATTTTTTATTTTACAATTTATTTACCGACCGGTAAGTAAAAATAAGTGAGGTACAGTATGACAAAGAATTTACAAACATCGCAAAACATTGTCGAGGCATCATTTAAACTCATGGCAGAGCACGGCATTGAGAAGATGAGCCTTTCTATGATTGCGAAAGAAGTAGGTATTTCAAAACCGGCTATTTATTATCATTTTTCTTCTAAAGAAGCGTTAGTCGATTTTTTATTTGAAGAAATTTTTTCTGGGTATCATTTCGTGAGTTATTTCGATAAAGAACAATATACGAAAGAAAACTTTGCAGAAAAGTTAATTTCAGATGGTTTACATATGCTCTCTGAATATGAAGGGCAAGAAGGAATATTACGCGTTATAAATGAATTTATCGTAACTGCATCGCGAAATGAAAAGTATCAGAAACGCTTATTTGAAATACAAGAAGAGTTCTTAAATGGTTTCCACGATTTATTGAAGAAAGGTGTAGAACTGGGCGTTGTGTCACAATATGAAACGGAAGAAAATGCTCATACGCTAGCGCTTGTGATCGATAATATGAGTAATTACATGCTCATGGGATTCGAGTTAAAGTATAAAGAAATTTGGATTCGAAATGTGAAAAACGTTATGAAGGAGGAATAGAAGTGAAAATGCAAAAAAACTGGTGGCTCGGTTTTCTCGGATTCATTGGAGTTTATAAAATACCAGGTATGATAGAGGCTTTTCAAGCGAATGGAAGTTGGCTGAAGTTAATCGGCTTCATTTGGCTACTTTGGTTCGGATATTTTATTCCTAAGAAGAAAGATAATTAAATTACAATTTTCTGTAAAGTTATGTAAAATATAGATTGAGACTATTCGTATATTAGATTACTAGATTTGGAGTGGTTACATGGATCCATTGAAAAATGAAATTCACCCTGACATGGTGAAGGTGTGGAAAGTTCGTGCTGTAATTGAAGAAGGGATCGGTATTCTCGTCATTTTAGCTTACCTTTTCCTCATGATAAAGTTTGATTGGTGGGCATGGATTTTGTATGTGATGATTGGGCTAACAGTTGTGTTCGCACCATTTTCGTACTTCTTATTCCCGAAACTACGTCAGCGTTATTACAGTTATCAATTAAATGACGAAGAACTTGAAATTCAGCACGGTCTTTTCGTCGTAAAGCGCGTATTAGTACCGATGATTCGTGTACAGCACGTGACAATTGAACAAGGACCGATTATGAGAAAATATGGCTTAGCTGAATTGCACATTTCTACAGCAGCAACTTCTCACAGCATCCCAGGTTTAACGATGTATGAAGCAGAAATGTTGAAAACGAAAATCGCAGAATTAGCGAAAGTGAGTGATGAGGATGTATAAGAGGCAGCATCCAATCACGATGTTATTAGAATTAAAAATAACAGACTTTATACCACTCATTATTTTCATGTTTAGTTTAAACGGAAAGTTCCCGTTTTGGTATTTAATTCCCGCTGCATTCGGTTTACTCACCGTCTTTTCAGCGTTTGAAAAATGGTACTACACAACATACTGGGTTGAAAATAACGTACTACATGTGAAACAGGGGCTCTTTGTGAAGAAGGAGAGCTACTTAAATAAAGAACGTGTGCAAACGATTCATACAAGTTCTAACGTGTTATATCAAATGCTTGGCTTAAAGAAAATTCAAATCGAAACAGCTGGTGGGGGCGACGATGCAGAAGTTAGTTTAGCTGGTATTACAGTAGAAGAGGCAACAGAGCTTATTACTTTGCTAAATGAGCCAACTCCAGAAGTGAAAGCAGAAGAAACGTTAGACGAAGCAGTAGAAAATACAGAAGAAAAACAAATCGTTACAGAAGAGAAACAATCGACAGAATATAAATTGACTTGGAAAGAAATTTTACTAGCATCTGTTACATCTGGTCAGTTTGGACTATTATTCTCATTAATCTTTTTCGTATATCATCAAGTAGATGAGTACATTCCGAAATGGATCGAGAATGGCGTAAAGTCGTATGTAATGGACCACGATATATATGGCTTGATTTTCATGATAGCCATTTTGATCGTCCTTTCATGGATTATATCGACAATCGGTTATGCGCTAAAACATGGAGATTTCACAGTGAATCGAAGAAATGATGAGGTCCGCATTTCACAAGGATTACTTGAGAAAAAAGAACTCGTCCTAAAATTGCACCGTATTCAAGGTATTACGATAAAAGAAAGTATTTTACGTCAGCCATTCGGTTATTGCGCTGTGCAAGTAGAAGTCATTCAAAGTAAAGGACTGGATGACGAGAAAGAAAAAGTTACACTGCATCCAATCATTCGAAAAGATCGCGTACAACAGTTACTCGCACATTTACAATTACCATACGAACTGAATACAAATATTATTTCATTACCAAAAACAGCATTACGCCGCTATCTCATTGATAGTTTCATTTTCTTCGCAATGCTAGCAATCCCGCTTACTGGAATAAGTATATACTTTGAAAAGCACTTCATCATGTGGGCATTCATTCCGCTAGCGATCCTCATCTTTACACTTGGATATGCAACATTTAAAACAAATGGTTACAGTGTAAATGGAGAGCAAATTACGCTTGTATATCGCAGCGTCGGAAAATATACAGGACTTGTTAGAAGAAGACACGTCCAATCAATGGAAAAGACACAATCATATTTCCAGCGCCGTGCAAATCTATGTACGTATAAGTTCTCTAACGCATCATCGAATTATAAATTAGAGCATACGGGAGTAGAAGATGCGGGGAGAATGCAGGATTGGTATAAGAAGAGATTAAGTGAGGATTAAATAGAATGGCTCGTCTTTTGCGGAAGATGGGCTATTTTTTTATCCCGCATTAACGGGCAGTAAAATCCCCAACTCAAAATTCAGCAAAAGCAAAGAAGTTAGGTGCCGGGATCAACTGCTCGTAAAAGCCCGATTGGTGAGGGCTGATAAACAGTGGGGGATGAAAAAAACCACAGATTAAAGTTTCACTTTATGTGAAAATAATGAATAATATATGTGGAAGGAAAAGTGAGGTGAATGAGAGTGAGCAAATTTTTAATTCCGTATTCATTTTCTATATTAAGTTTCTTTATTTCAGTAACGGCACTTGATTTATACGATAGGATGGGAAACAATAGTGAGCTGGTTTCGCCGAACATACTTGGTAAGATAATTCAATCTACTGCGCAAATGGGAGTCCTTACATTGTATTTCGGAGTACCTATCATTTTCGGTGGCTGTCTACTTGGTGAGTTATTGTTTAGAGGTATCATTTTACGATTTAAACTAAGCTATATTATATCTTTATTATTATATTTGCTTTTAGCTTGTAGTATTGTTTCTGTAACGGTAGGAATGCCAGCTACATATGAAGATTCTAATGTTTTTTTCATGGGAATAACTATGATTTGCGCTGTTACATTCTTAGTGGGGCGGAATATATGGGAGAAAAAACAAGTTAATAATGGAGTGGCAAAATGAAATACACATGTCCATGCTGCGGGTATAGAACAATAGAAGAAGAACCACCAGGTACATATGAAATTTGTAATATATGTTATTGGGAAGATGATGAGGTTCAGTTTAACGATCCTGATTTTGAAGGCGGGGCGAATGTAGCTTCGTTAAGACAAGCACAGAAAAATTTCATTGCATTTGGTGCTTGCGAGGAGTGCTTTTTGAAATCAGTTAGAAAGCCGACTGGTGAAGATGTGAAGGATGCTAGTTGGAAGCAAATGTAGTAAGGAAAATGTTATTACTCAATTTATTAGGAGTAATAACATTTTTTATGCAATGATGAAAGAATTAGCGCCGTCTTACAAGATAAAACAGTAAAGATGATACAGTAATAGGAATGCCAGTATTCAGAAAGGTTTCTAAAGTAAAGGATAGAAAATCTCTGTCGTTAAACCACATAAAGAATACATGATTGTAGGCAATACCTAACAATATAAATAAAGGAATACCGATTTTTAATTCGTGACTTCTTTTTATTTTTCTATAACAAAATTCACCTAATAAACAACCGATAAGAACAGGGATGCTTCCAAGAATTGAAAACATAATAATGGATACCCAAATCGGTCCCCATGAATCCGCATAATTTGGGACGCTTGCATACTGTAAAACATTCACAGCAGTAGAGAAAGCTAGTAAACATGCTATATAGCTAACAGTAAATTTCTTCATTATTATCCCCCGAGACTATGTAAAATGGCATGTAGCAATAGAAATAGAAGCAAATGAAAATCTTCCATCTTCTATATGTGATTATATCAAGTGTATAAAAAACTAGCTCTATTTTTTCGCTTCTCATATAAAAAAACAAACTGGTAGTTCATTATTTCTGCTTATATTGTTATTGGAATATTTAAGGCGAAAGGTTATAATTAACATTTGTGTAATCTGTCATTATGATAATTTTTGTGAAACGAATCACAATGGTACTACGAGTTTAATAAAGAAGAGGGGAACATGTGTAAATATGAAGCTTATAAAAGTAGCAACGATAGGTATGATTGCGGTAGGATTTCTTTCTATTTCTTCAAGTTCTTTAGCTGAAGTGGAAAATGTAACGAAGAATGAAGTGCAAGCAGCTCCAAGTAGTTTCCCTGATGTTCCGGATTGGGTAAAGCCATCAGTAGATTATCTTATAAATAAAAATGTATTATCAGGTATGCCTGATGGCACGTTTTCACCAAATTTAGAGATAGATAGAGGCTCAGCCGCCAAAATGATGGCGAAAATATTGAATCTTCCTGTCGATCAATCGGCAACGCCGTCTTTTGATGACTCAAAAAGAAATTGGGCAGCTCCGTATATTGCGACTATAGAAAAAGCGGGTGTTATTAAAGGAGATGGTAACGGGAAATTCAATCCTAATGGAAAGCTAACAAGAGGCGCAATGGCTTCTATGTTAGTAAATGCATACAAATTGCAAGAGAAAGTGACAGGGAATCCTCCAACAGTATTTAACGATTTAAAATGGCACTGGGGCGAGAAATATGTAAACATCTTGGTTGAATTAGGTATTTCAAATGGATACGGTAATGATAGTTGGAAGCCTGATCAAACAATTACTCGTGCAGAATCGGTAAATTTAATTGCTCGAACAGATATGTCAAAAGATAAAGAGCTAAAACGTAAACAAATTCAAATGTCTAAGCCATTCTTTGTTTATCAGAGTGCCTCATTATCTTCAGGAATCGCTTTTGAATGTACACCACAAACTGTAACGGTGTATGAAGAAAGAGGAGATGGCTGGGTTAAAATTCATACATCTCAAGGGTTCAAATGGGTCTTATTAAACGAGAAAAGAATTCATATTAATAGAGACTTTTTTACATATGATTATCCAGCAGACTCAGCGAATGTACTGTTAAAATATACAGCGCAAACGGTGACAGTAGTTGAAGAAAGAGGTACGTGGTTGCGTATAAGAACTGGTGCTGGTCTACAATGGATGAATACGAATGAATCTAGAACAGTTATTGATAATTTAAAAACAATCCAAAATAATCAACAAGTTATTTTAGTTACCACAAAAGGTTATCATACGAATCAAGCTCAAATTCGTACATTTGAAAATTCAAATGGGAAATGGAGAGAGCAAAAGAATATAAATGGATATATTGGGAAAAAAGGTTTTGCAGTTGAGATGAGTGAAAGTGGTATGAGTTCACCAAGAGGAAAATACACAATTGGTTCAGCTTTCGGTAGACAAGGAAATCCTGGTACGAAACTACCCTTTATTAATTTAACACCAAATCATGTCTGGGTAGATGATTCTAAATCTCCATACTATAATACGCTGCAAGAAAAGCCAGTAAGAGGTAGATGGAAATCAGCTGAAAATATGTATATCCCAGCATATGATTATGGATTCGTCATTAATTATAATACGGAATCACGTACACCATACAAAGGAAGCGCAATTTTCTTCCATGTCTCTACTTCATGGACAGAAGGGTGTACAGGTGTAGATAAACAAAATGTTATTGATATTTTACGATGGATTGATCCAGGGAAAAATCCTGTTATTATTCAAACACCTGAAAATGAACTGATGAACTATTAATTTGATAATCTTAAAAAACTTTAAGTCTACTTTCATTAGTAGGCTTTTTTTGTTAAGTATGAAATTCTTGTTTTGTTGGTATGATCTCATGCCCATAGAGCTAACTAAATGGACTGCCCCTAAAATAATAAAAATGAGTTTTATTAATAGAAGAGATATAAAATTTACGTTTTTGGAGACAACTAATTATTAATTTGATGATTCAGCTGATTTCTTTTATGTAGTTATTAAAAAATATTATAGTTTCTAAGGAGTGAACAGAGGTTTTGAATTGATTTAAAGTTGACGGAACAAAATAAAACGAATTGAGCAAAAAAACTTGCAAAACTAAAGGAGGAGTTGTATATTAATTGACGTATCAAATATTGATATATCAATTAATATTTTAATAAGTAAGAAGGGGGAATTTTTGAAAACTTGTTATTTAGAAGATGTCGGAATTTTATATAGGCTACAAGGTTAAAGTGAAGGTAAAGGGAATATATGTAAAACCTTTTTAAGCTAGGATACATGTTGCAAGAGGGTAAAAAAAACAGACAAGTAAAAGCATGGCATGCACATTGCAGTTGATGACAGCACGTGCACATGGATATGATATAAATCCAGTAGGGGCTATAGAAGAAAGTATAACTGTAATCTTTGGATTGGAAAAAGAGTACTATGTACAAGTTATGTTTCTATTTGTCAGTAAAGCAGCAGACAAAGGATATGTTTCATACCGTCTCCTTGTTGATAGAATTGCATAATGGAAAGAAGTATAAAATTGATATTAGGGAGTAGAGGGGGCAGAATAGTGTGGAAATAATCGCAGCTATTTTAGTCGGGATCGTAGCATTAGAACATTTATTTATCATGATCCTCGAAATGTTTTTTATTAATTCAAAAGTGGCAAAACGTGCTTTTCAATTACCGGAGCATTTAGAAGGAGATCGAAACGTAGCCATTATGTTTGCAAACCAAGGTTTATATAATGGATTTTTAGCCGTTGGTCTCATTTGGGGACTTATACTTGGTCTCAATTCAATTGGTTATATGGTTCAATTATTTTTTGTAATATGTGTGGTAGTAGCAGCTCTTTTCGGCGGTTTCACATCTAATAAATCAATTATTGTGAAACAAGGACTTCCAGCTATATTAGCGTTGATTTCCCTTTTAATTGTGATATAGAACCAAAGTGTTTGAATAAAAGAACTCATTTTTGAAAAATACGCTATTCTTTCTGTAGGCTCATAGGAAAGAATAGCGTATTTTTTCCTTTTAAGGGAGGTGATCCTATCCCTTTCAACTTAAGAAGTTTATAACATCCGAAAATAATAACTTTGTACATTTTCACTTAGAAATGTAAATTTTCTCTTTTTTTTTGCAGGATTGTTATGAAAATGCTTATTACATTAAGGATTAGAATTTTTTGTTTTCTGAAAATATAGATAGGGGAAAATAATGTAAAAAAAACTATTGTATATTGAAAACTCTTATGTTACATTTGTGTTACAGGAAAGTTACAAACGGTAACTTATGTTACGGTTTGTTTTCTTTTGTTTTTCGGTATGTTACGAATTGTGGTTCGTATCCAATCAACCGAGAACATGTAAAGCGAAAGAAATAGCAACCTAAAAATAGTTTTTCTATGTGTATAAGAGTGTGTGTAGTAAAGAGCCTGGTGAGAGCTTTACGCACATTATTAAAATTCCTTTCTGTCTTAAAAGAAGAAAACCAACTACCAACTATTTAGGAGTTTTAAGTAATGATAGTAAATGAAATGTACTTCCTTTCCCACACACAGTACATCTTTACTTTCAGTCTAATTACTACACAGACTTTTATACATATGCTGTTACCCCGCATTAACGGGCAGTAAGACCCCCACCTCAAAATTCAGCGAAAGCAAAGAAGTTAGGTGGGAATCAACTGCCCGTAAAGGCCCGATTGGTGAAGGCTAATAATCATTGGGGGAGGAACAAAACGCCCCACTGATTAAAGTTTCACTTTATCGTTTTAGAGATATATAGGAGGAGAAAAAATGAAAAAGTTATTAATGGTAATTGGACTTACGTTTTTAATGTTAGCTGGATGTAGTAATGGGAATTTTGACAAAGCAATGGATGAAGGAAAGACCGCGTTAACGAATAAAGAATATAAAAATGCTTTATCATCATTTGAAAAAGCGCTAGATGAGAAGAAAGACGATTCAGATGCAAAGATGCTTGTAGAACAGACGAAAGCAATGATTGAAGCAGTGAAGTTAAAAGAAGAAACAAAGGTAGAAGAATCAATCAAGTCATTTGAAAAAGTAGAGAACATGAAGAATGGAAATGCTACGCTTGTAAAACAAGCAAAGGAAGAACGAACAGCATTACTAGCCATCTTAGAGCAAAAAAAGAAGTATAGCGAGCAACTGACGAAAAGTGAAGAGTTAATAAGTAAGAAAAATTATGCAGAAGCGAAAGAGATATTAAATAAGCTAGTTGCTGAAACAAAAGATAACAAAAATCTTGAAGAATATAATAAAAAAGCGGTAGGATTAGTTACTAAAATGAATGAAGAAGAAAAAACTGCAAAGAGTGAAGCAGCGAAACCACAAAAAACAAATGTAGTAACGAATCAAAAGGTAGCAACAGAGAATAATAAAAAAGTAGAAGCAGATAAAACTCAAAAAGTAGCGACAGAAAATAATAAAAAAGTAGAAGCAGATAAAACTCAAAACGTAACGACAGAAAATAATAAAAAAGTAGAAGCAGATAAGACTCAAAACGTAACGACAGAAAATAATAAAAAGGTAGAAACAGGAAAGACTCAAGATGCATTTACTTTTGAGAAAGCGAAAGAATATATCAAAAATGAATATAAAGAAGACTATGATTACACGCTAGAGAATACGCAAGTAGAGAATGGAAAAAAATATTATCAAATTAGAGTGCGTACGACATATAAAATAGAAGGCGCAGCTGGAGCAGGATTTACTGGCGTATTCAAAGTATTCGAAGATGGTACAATTGTTGAATTGCACTAAGTTGTTGAAAAAAACATGATACAAAACAGTAACAAAATAGAGATAATAAAAAGGTATCCTTTAAGTAGTACGAGGATACCTTTTTACATTTTCAATCGTTCTTTTTAACTAATCTTTAATGATCAATCCCAATAAAGATGCAAACTGAATAGCTTGATATGGTGATACTTTACATCCCCTTAAATCGTTCACTGAAACGGTAAGTGTATCAAAAGTAGAGGAACTAATATCTATTCCTTTCAGTGATGTTTGATCAAAATTTGCTTCGTCAAGGCTGCATGAATCAAATTCAACCTTCTTTAGCTTACAGTCAAAAAAGTCTGCATTATTTAATGAAGTTTCATTAAATATAATCTTTTCTAGCTTAGAATTTCCAAATGAGGCTAAATTCAAAATTGAATTTTCAAATTCAACATTCCCTAAACTAGATTCTGTAAAATTAACTCCAATTAATTTACTGTTTTTAAATTCGACTCTGTGAACAGAAGAATTGCTTAAATTAACATTTGATAAATCACAGTTCTCAAAACAAACATCTGTAATATCGATATTGCTAAAGTCTGTATTCGTGAACTTACAATTCTTTATCACCGCACTATATAAACGTACTCTATCTACAGATTCATTTTCAAAAGTAGAATCGATAATTTCACACATTTCTAATGTTGGATCTTCTTCATAAAAAATATCGTGAAAATTCTTTAAAGATAACTCTGGCGAAATTTTTGGTCTATCAATTTTCATATTATATCCTTCTTTCATTGAATTAGTTAGCAGAAAAAATGGTATGTCCTATAGAAAGAGCTTTGTAGAAATTCCTTCTCTTTTTATACTACGCTTTTACTGACTTTAGTAATAAAAGTTAACTGTTCATTTCACGTTGCAGTATTTCAAAAAACAACGATACGTGATAGCCATCTACTGTTGCATGACCTATTTTTTATTATCATTCTATTAACTTTAACGATAAAATAATAATGTCTCCCTTAAGAGGAGAGTCAAGAATAAGGGGGCAAAATAAATTGGAAAATTTATTTTCTATTGGTGAAGTTGCTAATATGAAAGGCATTACAATAAAGGCTTTAAGATATTATCATCAAACAGGCATTCTTATCCCAGTATACATTGATACAAAAACGGGTTATAGATACTATTCGGTAGATCAATTTGTTTATATTGATATAATTAAAGTTTGTAGAGCTTTAGGAACGAGTACGAAAGAACTGCAAAAGATTTTTACGGAAAAGAATATGGATGAATTATTAAAATTTTTTGCATTAAAAAGAGAAGAAACTAAGCAAAAGATAAAAGAGATGCAAGCAGTCATTCATACGATTGATAAACTAGATAATAGTGTACAAGTCGCTAAAAAGGTACTAGTACATAATCAAATAACAATACAGTATTTTGAGCAACGTTATATCGTCACTGCTCCATGTAAAGAAGTGGGTAATTTTAAAGAATTTCTTTATTATTCAGATGTAGATAAAATGATTCAGGAGAGAAATTTAGAAACGACGATGGAGATTGGTATAGCATATACCATTCATTCAAAATACAGATTTGAACCGAAGTATGCTTTTTCTGTGTTATGTAAATATGATTACACAGAGAAAGAGCAAAATATAGATATATTACCAGAAGGTAATTATTTGACACTGGCCTATAAAAAGAATAATAAAGAAGAAAGTATGGAGAAATTAAAAGATTATATAGAGAAAAATAATGTAACAATCAAAAATTGCATTGAAGTGGAATTATTAGATGAGTTTTTTAGTACGGATTCTTACAGTTGCCAAATGCAATTGTTTATAGAAAATGAGTGAAAACGCACTTTAGAGCATACTCAGAAATAATATAAACTAGAAGATGAGGCTGGATGATGTAAGTACAATTGTTGAAAAGGTATCCTCAAAGTATGTGAGGGTGCTTTTTTAGCATAAAAAAAGGCATCTAGCAAAAGTACTAGATGCAAATAAAAACACAAGGGAAGACAAAATTCTTCCCGTTTCCCGTATGTAATTATATCAAAAATTATATAAAAAACTAGCTTTATTTTTTATATAGTAGATGTGTAAAGCTATGAAATGATAAGATTATACTGTTTTCATAGTGTTTTATTGAAAAAAGGAGCTGCGTATATGATTAATTTTAAACCAGAAAATTTGAACCAACTATTAAAAATAATGTTAATTAGTGCGAATAAGTCTTATGATGCGATTAAAGATTATGAATGTACGGGTGAAGCAGTAGTGTTTCGTGTAGACTTCGAATATATTGACGTTTCTTTAATGATTGTAGATATGTTAGGAAGATCAGCTTCTAAATTTAACATTTTGCCATTTGCCCGTCCGAATACGAATGAGATAGATTACATTCAGTTTCAAGTGTATTCGATTAATGAAGGGAATTTTAAAGAAGTAATGGACACGATGTAAAAAAACTATAATTTTACAAAAATGTATATACCAACTAATATATAAGTAATAAATTCATATAATTGGAGTGATGAAATGCAGCCGTTAGAAAGGGAGATTCATTCTAATATGCTGAAAGTGTGGCGAATTCACGCTTTAATTGGGGCGGCAGTTATACTAGCAGTCGTAATTGCGTATTTCTTTTTTATGATCAATTTTAATTGGTGGGGCTGGTTGTTTGGTTTGTTAGTAACAGGCGCTATTCTATTTATCCCGCTTGATTATTTCGTGTTTCCAAATTTACGTCAACGTTATTATAGTTATAGATTAAATGAAGAAGAAATTGAGATTCAAAAGGGAATGTTCATTGTAAAACGCGTACTTATTCCGATGATTCGTGTGCAGCACGTAACGATTGAACAAGGTCCGATTATGAGAAAGTATAATTTAGCAGAATTACATATTTCAACAGCAGCAACTTCTCATAGTATTCCAGGCTTAACGAAAGAAGAAGCAGAGCAGCTGAAAAGACAAATTGGAGAACTTGCGAAAGTGAGTGATGAGGATGTATAAGAGGCAACATCCGATCACGATATTGTTAGGTATTCGAATTGCGACTTTGTTGCCTTTTATTTTTCTTGTTTTATTTCGATCAGATGGTGAAGTGAAACCTTGGTATTTCTTTCATCTCGTTCTTTTGGCCATATTATTTATTATGGCAATTTTCTCAGCTATAAAATGGTATTTCAAAGTGTACTGGGTTGAAAATAATATTGTACATATAAAGCACGGTGTGTTCGTTAAGAAGGAAAGCTACTTAAATAAAGAACGTGTGCAAAATATTAGTACGTCTTCTAACATCATTTATCAAGTGCTTGGATTGACGAAATTAAACATAGAAGTAGCCGGCGGTGGTACTGAGCCGGAAGTGATGTTAGCTGGCATTAGAGAAAGTGAAGCGAAGGAACTGATTTCTTTATTACATAAAGAGAGAAGCATTGTGACTGAAGAAGAGCCCGCGACGACAGAAAATAAGACAATTTATCAGTTAACAGCGAAAGAAATTTTATTCGCCTCTATTACATCTGGTAGATTTGGATTAGTATTTTCTATGTTAGTCATCCTTTACACAGAGTTTAATCAATTTCTACCAGAATGGCTCATCAATAAAGTAGAAGCGTATGTAATGGATAACGGTGTATATGAATTAATCGTTATGGCCGCGATTTTAATGGCGATTTCGTGGGTCATTTCAACAGCTGGTTATGCGTTAAAATATGCGAACTTTAAAATAGAGCGAAAAGGAAATGAAATTCGCATCGTACAAGGGTTATTTGATAAGAAAGAGTTTGTTTTAAAATTACATCGCATTCAAGCGATCACGGTGAAAGAAGGTATTCTCCGTCAGCCTTTCGGTTATTGTTCTGTCGAAGTAGAAGTTATTCAAAGTATAGAAGCAGCGGGAAATGAAGTGATGTTACATCCTTTTATGAAGAAAAAAGATGTCCAGCAGTTACTCGCATATTTACAGTTACCGTATGAAATGGAAGAGGAAATCGTTCATTTACCAAAAGTAGCATTATGCCGTTACGTAATAATGGGCTGGATTACAAGTGCTATGCTTGCACTGCCGATCATCGGTGCGAGTATATATTTTAAGCAAAATATTGCGTTATTCACCTTGATACCACTATTTATCATATTTACGTTACTTTCATACGCTCGGTATAAAAGTGGTGGATATATAATACGGGAAAATCAATTAGTCATGGTATACCGTGGCCTTGCAAAATATACAGGAATCATGCGAAGAAGGCATGTTCAAGCAGTAGGGTACAATCAGTCGTATTTTCAAAAGAAAGACGAGTTATGTACAGCGGTCGTATCGGTAGCGGGGCATAAATATAAAGTGAAGCATATGCGAAAAGAAGACGCGATTCTTATATATAATTGGTATAAAGAAAAAGGAAACACCGTTGTGTAATGGTGTTTCCTTTTTTGTGTCGTGATTTGTCGATAAGTCAATATCCTCTGTCGAATCGTCGATATATTGAAAAAATCGTTGATATATTCAAAGATACGATAGATATATTCGAAAAATCGTTGATATAATTTCACATACCGTGATTTTCAAACTCCGAACTCCAAAACCTCTAAACTAACACATCAAAAGTAGTTACAAATGACGGACGAGAGAAAATACTTTTCTGCTGTTCCGCATGCGGATGCGCCTGAGCTGGAGCTTGTCCTTCTGCTTGTGCAGGGCGTTTTTTATGAGCGTTTTCGAATGAACGTGATTCTGTCCAGTCTTTAAAGTTTTGCTCCGTTTCCCACATTGTTAAGATGACATATGTATCGTTACTTAATGGGCGTAGAACGCGGATTGCTTGAAATCCTGGTTCGTTTTCGATAAGGCCTGCGCGGTTTTTGAATCGGTTTTCAAATACTGGGCGACCTTCGTCTGTTACAGAAATGTTGTTACAAACGATGTAGCCAGGTTGTCCTTTAAATTCGCCAACAGCGTCTAGTACGTCATACTGAAGAGAACCTTCTACAGATTCTTCTGTATTTTCTTTATAAAACATATCTTTTTCATTATTTTTTGCAGTGAAATGTGCTTGTTCTAGAGGTGTTTCGTATGAAATAATAGCCTTCATTTTAATGCCCCCTTTAATTATTTGTTTCTATTATATCAACTCTCTTAAAAAACTTCGAAGATTATATACATAAAGATACTTCTTTTTCAAATAATAAATGTACCATCATTTGGAAAGAAGGCCGATGTATGAAGAAAGTAAAGTGGACTTTATTAGGTGGGTTAGCAACGCTCGTATTAGCGATTGTACTTTATAAACTTATCGTGTTAGCTGGTGGCTATATGATGGATGAAAAGCAGCTCGTTTTCCACTCTTCATCACGTATCGTTGACCAGAAAGGGAAAGAAATTACGAAATTATACGTAGAAAATAGAGACCTCGTACCAATCGAGCAAATTCCAAAATACGTGCAGCAGGCGTTTGTTGCGGTAGAGGATTCTCGTTTTTATGAGCATCAAGGAATTGATTATCCGTCTATATTCCGTGCTCTTTATAAAGATACGTTAGCTGGAGAGAAGATCGAAGGCGGTAGTACGATTACGCAGCAACTCGCGAAAAACGTCTTTTTAACTCGTGAAAAAACAGTTACGCGTAAATTGAAGGAAGTCGCAATCTCTCTTCAATTAGAGCAAAAATATACGAAGCAACAAATTCTTGAAATGTATATGAATCATATTTATTTTGGTCATGGGGCTTACGGTATTCAAGCAGCAGCAAAGTTGTATTTTAATAAAAATGTAGAGGATTTAACAGTAGAAGAAGGAGCAATGCTTGCAGGTCTTCCGAAGTCGCCAAACGGGTATTCACCTTATTTCTCTCCAGAGAAAAGTAAGGAGCGCCGTGATCTCGTATTGTCACTTATGCATAAACAAGGTTATTTGACTGCCGAAGATAGCGTACGTTATCAAGGAAAGACAATTGCACTATATAAAAACTTAGACGAAAATGAGCTCGCATATATGCCGTATGTTGATATGGTCATAGATGAAGCCGCACGTATATACGGATTGTCTCATCAAGAAGTACTTCGGGGAGGATATACGTTTGTCGTACCAATGGATGAAAAGATTCAAAAGGTAGCATATAACCAGTTTCAAGATGCAAAGAATTTCCCTGGTAAAGAAGAGGGGGCGCAAGGTGCTTTTTTATTAATGGATAATCGTACGGGCGGAATTAAAGCGGCGATTGGCGGAAGAAAGTACGTCCCGAGGGGCTTTAATCGTGTTTTCGCAAAAAGACAACCTGGTTCTGTGCTAAAACCACTTATCGTCTATGCACCAGCACTCGAAACGAAAAAGTATAATCCGTATTCTTTATTAAAGAATGAAAGAACTTCTTTTGAAGGTTATGAACCCCGCAATTACAATCGTCAATATACGAAAGAAATGACGATGTACGATGCAATTTTAGAATCAGCAAACGTACCGGCAGTTTCTTTATTAAATGAGTTAGGAGTAGAAGAAGGCAAGCAATATTTAGAGAAAGGCAATGTTCATATTACTGATGCTGGTTTAAGTACAGCGCTTGGCGGATTGAAAAATGGTGTTTCAACATTTGACCTTGTGAAAATGTATCGTGCATTTTTAGCAAATGGCGCTATTATTGAGCCACACGTGATTGATAAAGTGTTAAATAGACACGGCGCAGTCATTGGAGAATCGCCAAAAGTAGAAACGAAAATTTTCTCGAAACAAACGGCATGGTATATGACGAAAATGTTAGAAGGAGTTGTGAAGGAAGGGACAGCGAAAGCAGGTACATATAGCGGTGCATTAGCTGGGAAAACAGGCACAACTTCCTTACCAAATGACGATAATGGAGCTAGAGATATGTGGTTCGTTGGCTATACGCCAAATTTAGTAGGCGCTGTTTGGATTGGTTATGACCGTACGGATAAAGAGCATCAGCTGCAAGGAGAAAGTGCGTCAGCAACGAAATTGTTTAAGAAAATTTTAACGAAGGCAAATGTAGAACAGAAAGAGCAGTTTATGAAGCCAGAAGGTGTGGAAACAATTGGTGCTCCGATTCGTCTGCGCAAGATTGAAGATGTAAAAATGAAATTAGCGTTTAGCCCTTTCGGTTTATTTAAAGCGAAATTAAGCTGGACACCACTTCCAGATGATAGAATTATGTATCGCATTTATAGAGTGGAAAACGGAGTCCATACGCTTGTAGGAACAGTAAATGGTGCAGGAGAATATGAAGAAAAATTTGTTAACATCTTTTCAAAACCGAGTTTTTACGTTGTGCCATATAACACACAAACGAATCGCGAGGGAGAAAAATCAAAAGTAGCTAAACCATAGTTTTTCTCTGTGTTATAATAAGAATGTTGTGAAAATGGTAAGCGTTTTTAAGAATGTTTGTGTCAATTTAATGAACAACGTACATAATATTATGCATTTTGTTTTTACAAGCTGTATAGTAAAAAAAGATAAATATCGAACGTATTCGAAGCATTGGTAAGGAAGGGAGCAAGGGTCTTGGTAAGAACTATAAATGAGACATTTTTAAAAGCATGTAGGGGGGAACGTACTGATTATGTACCAGCATGGTATATGCGTCAGGCAGGTCGTTCGCAGCCGGAATATAGAAAGATAAAAGAAAAGTATTCTTTATTTGAAATTACACACAATCCAGAGTTATGTGCTTACGTTACAAAGTTGCCAGTTGATCAATATAACGTAGACGCAGCAATTCTGTATAAAGATATTATGTCACCACTACCTGCAATTGGTGTGGATGTAGAAATTAAATCGGGTATTGGCCCAGTTATTGATAATCCAATCCGTTCTTTACAAGACGTAGAAAAACTAGGGGAAATCAATCCAGAAGATGACGTACCGTACATATTAGATACGATTCGTTTATTAACGACAGAAATGCTAGACGTACCGTTAATCGGTTTTTCAGGAGCTCCATTTACATTAGCAAGCTATATGATTGAAGGCGGTCCATCTCGTAACTACCATAATACAAAAGCGTTCATGTATGCAGAGCCGAAAGCTTGGTTCGCATTAATGGATAAGCTAGCAGATATGGTTATTACATATTTAAAAGCGCAAATTAACGCAGGAGCAAAAGCAGTTCAAATTTTCGATTCTTGGGTTGGAACAGTAAACGTAGCGGATTACCGCGTATTTATTAAACCAGCAATGGAGCGTATTTTTGCAGAAGTTCGTACGATGGGTGTTCCAATGATTATGCACGGCGTAGGAGCTGCACATTTAGTAAATGAATGGCACGACTTACCGCTTGATGTAGTAGGATTAGATTGGCGCTTACCGATCGAAGAGGCACGTGCACGCGGCGTTCATAAGGCGGTACAAGGTAATATGGATCCTTCATTCTTACTTGCGCCATGGTCTGTTATTGAAGAACATGTAAAAGGTATTTTAGATCAAGGGATGAAGCAACCAGGTTATATCTTTAACTTAGGTCACGGTGTATTCCCAGAAGTAAATCCAGATACATTAAAACGTTTAACTACATTTATTCATGAATACTCTAAAGGGCAGTTAGCGAAGTAAAGGAGCATTGCTGTATGAAAAAGAAAATTGGTTTGCTTGTAATGGCATACGGAACGCCATATAAAGAAGAAGATATTGAACGTTACTATACACATATTCGTAGAGGAAGAAAGCCAAGTCCTGAAATGCTAGAAGATTTAACAGAGCGTTACCGTGCAATTGGTGGTATTTCTCCTTTAGCTACTATTACATTAGAGCAAGCTAAAAAGTTAGAACAGCATTTAAATGAAGTACAAGATGAAGTAGAGTACCATATGTATCTTGGCTTAAAACATATTGAACCGTTCATTGAAGACGCAGTGAAAGATATGCATAACGACGGTATACAAGATGCAATCGCACTTGTTCTTGCGCCGCATTATTCTACATTTAGCGTGAAGTCGTATGTAGGACGAGCACAAGAAGAAGCTGAGAAACTTGGTAACTTAACAATTCACGGCATTGATAGCTGGTATAAAGAGCCGAAATTCATTCAGTACTGGGTTGATGCAGTGAAAGGTATATATAACGGTATGTCAGAAGCAGAGCGTGAAAAAGCAGTATTAATCGTATCTGCACATAGTTTACCAGAAAAAATTATCGCACTTGGCGACCCATATCCAGATCAATTAAATGAAACAGCTGATTATATTGCAAGAGGTGCTGAAGTAGCAAACTATGCAGTAGGTTGGCAAAGTGCAGGAAACACACCAGACCCTTGGATAGGTCCAGATGTACAAGATTTAACGAGAGAATTAAATGAAAAGTACGGTTATACTTCATTCGTATACGCACCAGTTGGATTTGTTGCGGAACATTTAGAAGTTTTATATGACAACGACTTTGAGTGTAAAGTTGTAACAGATGAAATTGGCGCGAAATATTATCGTCCAGAAATGCCAAATGCATCGGACGCATTTATTGATTGCTTAACAGATGTTGTATTAAAGAAAAAAGAATCTGTAATGTAAAAAGAAAGGGGGAGCATGCTTGAGGAAAAAAGTTGTAATCATCGGCGGTGGCATCACAGGATTAACAACAATGTATAACTTACAAAAAGATATTTGTGACAACAACTTGCCGATCGATACATTACTGATAGAAGCATCGGGTAAACTTGGCGGGAAAATTCAAACCGTTCGAAAAGATGGATTTACAATTGAACGAGGTCCGGATTCTTTCTTAGCAAGAAAAGAAAGTGCAGCTAGATTAGCACGAGAATTAGGTCTTGGCGATGAACTTGTAAATAATAAGGCCGGTCAATCATTTATCCTCGTAAACAATCGGTTACATAAAATGCCGATCGGATCAATGATGGGAATTCCAACGCAAATTACACCGTTTCTATTTTCCGGGCTGTTCTCCCCAATTGGTAAACTAAGAGCTGGTTTTGATCTGTTAATGCCGAGATCAAAGCCAGTATCTGACCAATCACTTGGGCATTTTTTCAGGCATCGCCTCGGCAACGAAGTGGTTGAAAATTTAATCGAGCCATTACTATCAGGTATTTATGCAGGAGATATTGATGAAATGAGCTTAATGTCAACATTCCCGCAAATGTATCAAATTGAGCAGAAACATCGCAGTATTTCACTTGGCATGCGTACGCTTGCTCCGAAAAAAGAGATATCTGAACCGAAAAAAGGAATCTTCCAAACAGTGAAAACAGGTTTAGAATCTATCGTAGAATCTCTCGAAATGAAGATGCATGAAGGTACGATAATAAAAGGTACTCGTATTGAAAAAATTGCAAAACTTGCAAAACTTGGTGATGGTTATACGATTACTCTTAGTAACGGAAAAGAAATAGAAGCAGACGCGGTCGTAGTGGCAACATCACATAAAGTATTGCCATCTATGTTTGCGCAGTACAAGCAATTTCGTTTCTTCCGCAATATTCCGTCCACATCAGTTGCGAATGTAGCAATGGCTTTCCCGAAATCAGCCATTCAGCGCGATATTGATGGCACAGGGTTTGTCGTATCTCGAAATAGTGATTACACAATTACAGCATGTACGTGGACACATAAAAAATGGCCACATACAACACCAGAAGGAAAAATGCTACTTCGTTGTTACGTTGGACGCCCTGGTGATGAAGCAGTTGTAGAACAAACAGAAGAGGAACTCGTTCAGCTCGTACTAGAAGACTTACGAAAGACGATGGATATTACAGAGGATCCAGAGTTTACAGTCGTAAGCCGCTGGAAAGAAGCAATGCCCCAATATACAGTAGGCCATAACGAGCGAATGAAGAAACTCACAACATTTATGGAAAAAGAGTTGCCAGGTATATACTTGGCAGGTAGTTCTTACGCTGGTTCTGGTCTTCCGGACTGTATTGATCAAGGTGAGAGGGCTGCAAAGCGTGTATTATCTCATTTGGAGAAAGTAATGAATACGGAATTAATTGCACAATAAAGAGAAACGCCTTCAATCACATTGAAGGCGTTTTGTTACTTATTCACCAATAAACATATATAAGTTATTTGGCTTTATAACGGCATCTCCTGCATAAATAACCCACTCTGTTAAGTTGTCAAAATCTAAATGATAACTCTTTCCTTCACTCATATCTTTTATAAAATATGGTTCGTTAATGAGTATTCCTTGAATGAAGTCTTCTGTAATGTTTTGCATTTCAAACCACATATGTTCACTTTTTCCTTCTTCGTAAGAGACACCAAACTTAGCGAGGAAACGAAAATCTTCATTCGATTGTTCAATGTGAAAAATGTTGCTGAAATATCCGAAAGTATTCTTCGCATTGTAAGCCATACGATCGGTTTCACTATTTGTTTTATAGAACATGAGCCCTGTAGCTTCCTCGTGTTCTTGGAAAAAGCTTTCAATATATTCTTCTGAAGTATTACATTTGAATAAAAGAACGGATGGAGATTGATGGTATTCATCTCGGTCATCCATCCCGCCTAAGAATGTGTTTTGTGCATCAATAGGCTGTAGTTTCACTTCTTCATCCTCAATTGAAGATAATTGATCCATACTCGTTTTATGCCCAATATAAGATAAACCTTTTTCCCACGGAACAGCTACTGTATGTATAGAACCTTGCTGACTATGCGCGATAACGATAGGCTCATTCATAGGGACTTGTCCGTTCTCAACGGCATTATTAGCAAATGTTTGAAAAAGATCGCCAATGCCGTAGTAGGAAGAAATACGATTTGGAATAATTAATTCTATTTCTGTTACGCCTGCTCTTAAAAGGCCATGTGTATGAAACCAATATTGCGTAGGCTCGCCTTCTTTATCGTCTTCATAAACAGAATGAATAACGTACAAGTCAGGAATGTCAGGTAATAATTCATTTTCAACGTGATATTCAATATAGCTTCTAGATATCACTTTCATTGCGGCACTTGAATCAATCACAAATAATAAATCTGGGGCGAGGCTCCATAAAAACTGTAACTGCTGGAAAAAGCAGTCCAGCACATCGCCTACAAATAGTGTGCGAGTGAAAATTTCAGTACCGAAAGCCGCATCTTCAAAATGACGATCTACGATTGTAGAATCTTGTCTATTGTACATTTTATATTCTTCTGGTTCATTGGCCTCATCAATATGCAGTTCATAAGGTATGATTGTTTCATCCATATGTAACTCAACAATAAGGCTTGTCTCATCACTATAAACAATTTTCAACTCATCAACTTTAGTAGCGATCGTTTCTAGCCGCTGTTTTAACTGCTCAATTGTAATTCTAGTTGGTATAACGGCAATCATATCTGAAAAATGACGTTCTAATGTTCCATTCATAGCTGCGCGGTATGTTTCTGTTTGCATTTCCATCCAATCACTCCTATTCAAATGAATCCATTTTACATGCCAATGAAATTTCGATATTTTCTGTTTTCTCTCTCTAACATTATAGAGTGCATTTGTAGAAGGTGTAAAATTATTATTTTGTATTATAGTTTGAAAGCTTGTAAATTAAATAAATTTTTTGTAAAACTTGTCGAAATAGCATTCTATATAACGAATCATTTGATATGATAGACATGCTGAGAAAATATGAAATAGGGAGAGGAAAATGGCTGTGAAGAAATTGTTAAGTGTATTTTTATCATTCATACTATTGCTTTCATTTACTGGAACTATAGTACAAGCAGAAGAAACTACTTCTATGTCAGTAGAAAAAGCAATTCAAGTATTTAAGCAGCAAGGGAAAACGAAGGGGGTAGTGGAAGGATATATTGTCGGATATACGCAAAGTCCTTCTAAATACACGAAAGATCCGGCTAAGTTTGATGATACAAACGTAGCAATTGCGGATTCGCCAAATGAAACGAATCCAGACAAAATTATGCCTGTTCAGTTGCCAAAAGGCGATGTGAGAGCGGCAGTAAACGTGAAAGATCATCCTGAAAATATCGGTAAGACAGTTAGTTTAACAGGCACGCTTGAATTATACTTTAGTAGCCCAGGTTTAAAATCGGTAACAGCTCATAAGTTTCAAGGGGAAGGACAAAACCGTGTTAGCGATGTAGTAGCTTCGCCTGGTGGCGGAGAAATTGTGAAAGGCACAGCGGTAACGTTAACAACGAATACAGAAGGAGCAACAATCTACTATACGTTAGATGGCTCTAATCCTACAAATAAAAGCGTTCGTTATAACGGACAAATTGTAGTGAATGAAAATAGTGTAATTAAAGCAATTGCAGAGAAAGAAGGGCTTACTTCTTCAGCGATTTCAACATTTTCATTTATTATAGTAAACAATGAACCAGTTCGTATTCATGATATTCAAGGAAAATCACATATTTCTCCTTACAAAGGGAAGAAAGTATACAATGTGGAAGGCGTTGTAACAGCGCTTGATAAAAACGGTTTTTATATCGAAGATAACCAGCCAGATGATGATCCAGCTACTTCAGAAGGTATGTACGTATACAAAAAAGATGCGAATGTAGCGGTAGGAGATCTTATTCAAGTTGATGGAGAAGTAGAAGAATATGTTGGGCCTGGATATGCAGAAAGATTTGACACAGACTTAACGACGACGGAAATTAAAGCGAGCCGCGTTGCTGTAATCGCAAAAGATCAACCTTTACCAGCACCGATTGTACTTGGAGAAAACGGTGTAAAAATCCCTGATCAAATTATTGATAATGATGCATTCGGTTTATTTGATCCAAATGAAGATGCAATCGACTTTTATGAAAGTGTAGAAGGTATGCGCGTTACGATGCCAACGCCGAAAATTATTGCGCCTCAGAAAAACGGGAATTTATATGTAACAGTGAAAAATGGTGGGAATAAAGTCGTAACGAAATATGGCACACCTGTATTAGATGAAAATCAATTAAACCCAGAACGTCTTTCTGTAAAAGTACCTCGTGATTATGTAGCAAAAGTAGGAGATACTTTCACAGGAGATATAACAGGAGTAGTCGGATATGATTACGGTTCGTTCCGCATTTCGCCAATAACGGAATTACCATCTGTAGTGGACGGTGGATTTAAGCAAGTAGGGGCGAATATTCAGCCGCGTCTTGATAAGTTAACAGTTGCTACATATAATATTGAAAACTTCTCGGCGAATAAAAAAGAAACAACAGATGAAAAAGTAAAAGCGCTAGCGTATTCTATTAAATACAATTTAAAAATGCCAGATATTATCGGTGTAGAGGAAATGCAAGATAATAACGGAACGATTAATGACGGTACAACAGATGCTTCTTTAAGCGCAAAACGTATCATTGATGCAGTTCTAGAAATTCGCGGGCCAAAGTATGAGTATGTAGAAATTGCGCCGCACAATAATCTAGACGGGGGAGCGCCAGGAGCGAATATTCGCGTCGGTTTCTTCTACAACCCATCACGCGTGAAATTAGCAGCAGTACCGAAGTTACTTAATAAAAATGTTGTTCGCATTGGAGACGAAAACCCATTATTTGAAAGTACACGTAAACCGCTTGCAGCAGAATTTACGTTCCAAGGACAAAATGTTGTTGTCGTTGCAAATCACTTAAACTCAAAAATAGGAGATGCAACGCCATTTGGAAAAGTACAGCCGCTCGTATTAAAGAGTGAAGAAAAACGAGTTCAATTAGCACAAGAAGTAAACAATTTCGTACAAGATATTCAGAAAAAGAACACGAATGCACCAGTTGTTGTGTTAGGAGATATGAACGATTTTGAGTTTGCTAAACCACTAAAAACATTAGAAGGAACAAACTTAAAGAATATGTTAAACACAGTGCCGAAAGAAAATCGTTACACGTACATCCATGAAGGAAATGCACAAGTGTTAGATCATATTTTAGTAACAAACAACATCGCACCACACACAATTGTAGACCCAGTACACTTAAACTCAAACATTATGAAAGAACATGGACGTGTAAGTGACCACGACCCAGTACTTGCTCAAATTGATTTGAAGAAAGCTTCTTAAATCAGGGAGAACGCTTAGGTAACTAAGCGTTCTTTTGTGCTTATCTAGTAAAAAGGTATCCAAATAAGAGAACGGCACTAATAAGTAATATGTTCATAAGGCTAATCACTAAAGTTATAATAGGTAATACTTTCTTTTCAGAAGGGCTATTAAATGAAATAATGGCCATTACGATTGATACAATGGTGCCACCTAAAATAGAGTATGTTATAGGAGTAACTGTATTGGGACCAAGTCGGTCTAAGGCAGGAACAAGTAAAAACATTAGCATGGTACTTAACAAGCTAAAGGTTAAAAACGTGTAACTTTTCCAAGTGTGGGTTTTAGGTTGCATAATGAAAAATCCCCTTTCTGAGCTAATATGAACGATTCATGTTAATCCTTATATAAAACATAACTTGTTAATAGTAATTTTACAATATTGTAAAAAATTAGGGTGGTTACACTCTAGTTATCTAGCGTTTGTTTTCGATGATGAATTTTAAGTTTCCATTGTCAATAGCAGCAATCATTTTATTTTGAACAAAGAATATAAATAATTGCTCTAGATTCCATAGAGGTAAGCTTTTTCTGCAAAATCATGTTAAAATTAATTAAATATTCAGTTTTCTGAAAGGGGTTAACGATGCAAGCACGACTAAATGGAAAAGTAATGAACCAGCTTGCAATTTTTTTTAGTACGATTGTCATGCTTCAATTTATAGCTGAGGTAACAGGACTTACTCAAAATTTGGATATCACGTACAACTTAATCAATACAGCAGCTTCTTATATAACATTTAGTTTGGCAGTGATTTTTACTTTAATAGGTGCAAGAGGAGAACTAAGTAAATATGCAATTATTTTATTATGTTCAGTGGTAGGTATTAAAGCGATTTATTTTGTGATGTTCGTTATCTTATGGGGATTGGCAGGTACACCGTAAAAGGGAGGATGATTATATGAGTAATGATAATAAGAGCGTAATTCTCTAAGCTAACTTAGGGAATTACGCTCTTATTCGTTCAATGATTTAGTCTGAAATGGCTTGAAACGCTTTTCTACACCGATCTCTTTTTTGCAGTCTTCTTCTATATTTTTTTCTATCCCGCTTTACTCCTTGTATATACATGAATAAGCTAACGAGAAGGAAGAAAGCACATTGCATCGTTAAAATGTACGGTGACATGCCTTGCAATGGTTGTTTCGGATCATATAAATGAATAGGTGCTCCGCCTATTGAAGGAAGTATTGTATTTAGCAGGACGTACGGAATGGAGGCAACTGCAAATGGAAAGAGAATTGCCATATAGTCCTTTTGTGACCATACAGATGCAGCAAGTCCTAAAAGGGCCATTAAACCTGCAAATAAAAAATTAATTCCGATATATACGGTAATGTAAGTGAGAGGCGCATCTAAATATATGTTTGCGAACATTCCATCATCATTTATGATGCCTGAACCAGCCGTAGGTGTTCCGTCTGGAATGGTTAATTTGCAAAATAATAACGATAAGATGAATGGAAGCGTATAAAGAAATCCCCCGCAAAAAAACGTAACGATATATTTTGTTACTGAATAAGGAAATATAGAAATCCCCTTACTCACAAACGGTTTAAAACCATCTGACTTATCCGAATTGTAACTTGTACTAAAGGGGAAACTCGCAATAACTGGCATTAATAATAAATAAACATCCATTTCATTGTCGCGAAACCCAATCCATTTTATATCTGTTGATATAGGACCATTCGCTGCGTCTCCTAAATAACGAATTACATAATAATAGTGATAAATGCAAATAAGAACGAATCCACTAAGCATCATAATTAAAGAAATACGACTACAAAAAGCTTGCTTTATATTTAAACGAAGCGCACGCATCATGACTGAAAAAGCCTCCACTATTTTGATAAACTTGTCTATTTTCTATATTACTATTAAATGTAAGGATTTTCTTGTTTTTTTATTTGATTATTTGAAAAAAGGGAAATTTGTTGTTGGTAAGTAAGGTTTAGTTGTATATCTTAAGAACACCTTTTCTTTTTCTCTTTTCTTCTGATAAACTATGGACAGTATGGTATACACTGACTGGAATTTTTTTATACTGGAAATAATAAAAAAGAGAACTTGTCTAGAATGTAAGCGTGTGGTAATATCAAAGATGTACTAATTGACTATATTATCCAATTGGTCATTTTTGGAGGTGACGATGTGGCGATAGATCGAAAACGTTCTATTATTGAAGCTGCAACAAAGTCTTTTTCAGCGTTCGGTTATAAAGCAACAACGATGGATCAAGTAGCGAAATTAGCGAATGTAGGAAAAGGAACGATTTATACTTTTTTCAAAAATAAAGAAGAGCTATTTGGTGAAATTATTTCTAATTTAATTACAGAAATGAAGCAAGTTGCAGAAAATGCAATTCGTTCAGATGTTTCATTTTTTGAAAATGTACATAGAGCATTATATAGCATATTAGAATTCAGAAAAGAACATCAGCTCATGATTAAATTAATTCAAGAAGAGCGTGATATGGGAACGAAAGAAGTACAAGAAGTGATGCAACAAGTAGATGTGGAAATCGTTTCTGTCATTCAATCGTATTTAAAGATTGCGATTGAAAAAGGTGAAATTAGCAAATGTGATCCAGAAATTACAGCATTTATTATGCTTCGCTTATACGTATCGCTTATTTTTGATTGGGAAAAAAATCATGAACCGTTAGAAAAAGAAAAAATCGCAGAATTATTTGAACTTTATTTATTAAAAGGATTGTCAAACTAAGATAATCCTTTTATTATTATAAAAAGTGACCAATTGAACAAAGTGGTCATATATTTATTTTAGGAGGGATAATAGAAATATTCACTTCATAGTAAGAAACAGTTGCATAGTATAAATTCGGGGATAAGGCATATGTATGAATAGGTATAGCCTTTTTATTTGGGTGGAAATGACCAAATGAACAATTCGGTCATTCGGAAAGGGGTAGAAATGATGAAATGGAATCAGTTACTTCGTAAAGAGTTTACTGAGATTATAAAAAGTAAAAAAATATTAATTCCAATTATCGCGGTTTTATTCGTGCCAATTTTATATGCAGGTATGTTTTTATGGGCCTTCTGGGATCCGTATAAACAGTTAGATGACTTACCAGTGGCGGTAGTCAATTTAGATAAAGGTGCAGTATTTGATGGGAAACCAATTGAGGTCGGAAAAGGGCTCGTTGATAATTTAAAAGATAATACAAGTTTTAAATGGGAATTTGTAAGTGAAAAAGAAGCGAAAAAAGGAATGGAAGGTAGAAAGTATTACATGTTAGTACGCATTCCAGATAACTTCTCAAGCAACGCTACAACGTTATTAAAAGATGATCCAAAGCCATTAAACTTAGAATACATTCCAAACGAAAGTTTGAACTTCTTATCTTCACAAATTGGTGGAACAGCGATTGAAAAAATTAAAGGTGAAGTAGCAAGTACGTTAACGAAAACATATGCAGAGAAAATGTTTGATTCCATTCAAGACGTCTCAAAAGGATTAGCAGATGGGGCGGAAGGAGCAAATAAACTACACGACGGATCAAGTGAGCTGCATGATGGTTCGAATAAAGTGACGGATGGCCTTCATACACTTCAAGGGAAGTCTGGAGAGATGAAGGATGGAGTTGGGAAACTAGCAGATGGATCTGGGAAAGTAACGAATGGTTTAAATACGTTAAACAGCAAAACAGGTGATATGCAAATAGGTATCGGAAAATTAGTAGATGGTTCCGGAAAAGTAACGAACGGTTTAAATACGTTAAATAGTAAAACAAATGAGATGCAGACAGGTATAGGGAAATTACAGGAGGGGTCTCAGAAAGTAACAGCAGGTTTAAATACTTTAAATGGTAAAACAGGTGAGATGCAGGCAGGTATAGGGAAATTACAAGACGGGTCCGAGAAGGTAACAGCAGGTTTAAATACATTAGTAAGTAAATCCGGTGAATTAAAAACAGGGACAACGGATCTATCAAATGGTATGGAACAACTGGTTGGGGGGCAAAGCAAATTAGAGGGAGCTTCTCAAAAAGTTGAAAAGGGTTTGGAAGATTTAAATCGTACAGTAAAAAATTCTGCTGCAGATTTAAAGGAAATGCAGTCGAAAGGCCCTTCTATATTGAATACAGTAAATGAGAAAATAGATGGAGCTGGGGGGAATGTAAAGCAGTTAAATGAGCTTACGCAATCAACAGCAGAAGATGCAAAAAATGCAGCGCAAGATGTAGTGAATTTACAAAAGCAAATTGAGAGTTTACCGAAAGAATATCAAGAACAGTTACAACCATTCATAACAAGTGCTGTAAAAAGTACAGCGACAGTTCAGCAAAAAGCTGCCGGAGTAGCAGGTGGAACAAATAAATTAAATGAAGAAGTAAAACAATTAAAAGGTGAAATAGATCAAAAAACAAGTGATTCACAAAACAAGCTACCGAGCACAGAAAAAATGGCCTCTTTAACAGATAGTATTGAGCAATTAGTCGGTGTGCAAAAAGGTTTTGTTGAAAGTTCCCAAGAGTTTGGTAAGAAATTAAATGCAGCAAAAGAAGGCGCAAATAAATTTAAAAATGAATCCAGTCAATTAATTGATGCGATAAATCAATTAGCAGATGGCTCAGGTAAAGTAACAGGCGGTTTAGGAACTTTATCTGCAGGAGCAAATCAAATGGCAGGTGGAGTAAATCAATTAGCAGATGGTTCGAGCCAAGTAACAGGCGGTTTAGGTGCATTATCTGCAGGAGCAAACCAAATGGCAGGCGGAATAAATCAATTAGCAGATGGTTCAAGCCAAGTAACAGGCGGTTTAGGTACATTATCTGTAGGAGCAAATCAAATGGCAGGTGGAGTAAATCAATTAGCTAGTGGCTCCGGTCAAGTAACAACAGGATTAAGTACATTGTCAATCGGCTCAACACAGCTAATCGATGGAGTAAATAAACTGGCAGACGGATCAGGAAAAGTAACAGATGGCCTCGTAAAAGTAAACGAAGGTTCAGGTGAACTTGCTGAGAAACTTGGCGAGGGGGCAGAGAAAACGGGTGAAGTAAAAGGAACCGATAAAACGTACGATATGTTTGCAAGTCCTGTAAAAGTGAAGACGGAGAAAATGGCGGAAGTTCCTAACTACGGAACTGGATTTACACCGTATTTCTTATCACTCGGTTTATTTGTTGGGGCATTACTACTATCAATCGTATATCCATTACGTGATACAGTGGGCGTTCCAAAATCAGGATTTAGCTGGTTTATTAGTAAGTTCGGTGTGTTACTATCAGTCGGTATTATTCAAGCGATAGTAGCAGATATTATATTACTATTCGGATTAGGTGTAGAAGTACAAAGTATTCCGTATTTCATACTCTTTAGCATCGTTACAAGTTTAGCGTTTATCGCATTAATTCAATGTTTAGTAACAGCATTCGGTGATGCAGGGCGTTTCATCGCTATCATCACATTAATTATTCAGCTTACAACAAGTGCTGGAACATTCCCGCTAGAATTGATTCCGAAGTTTTTACAACCATTCAATGCTTGGTTACCTATGACATACTCTGTATCAGGATTGAAAGCAGTCGTATCGAGTGGAGACTTTAACTTCATGTGGCAAAACATAGGAATACTCATGATTTTCATCGTGGTATTATCACTTGGAACAATTGCATCCTTAACTTGGATGCACAAAAGACAATTTAGAAATATTGCTGAAAATCAATCGGTTGAAGCGTAGAAAAAAGCACCTTTTCGGTGCTTTTTTTATTTTAGTTCTTAATTCCATGCCTATTCTTTTTAATGCTAATTCAGCTATTCTAGGTACTCAATCAATTTGTCTCTGGAGCTCTTGCTTTTAATTTCTGATTGCAGTCTAAACGAAAGAAAAGGAATTACAACAATTTACAGAGAAACATAGAATAGAGGAGTTGATATGATGAAAGGAAATCCCACTTATTATTTTATCTTATATCCACTAATCTTCTTTCTTGTTTTCACCCTTTCACCTATTTTATTTCACAAAGAGGAATATACAAGTATAAAAGATACATTAGGAATACTGCTATTCTACTATGTGTTAATTAGCGGGTATTACCTTATGGCTGTTATAAGTGAAAGAATAAAGAAAAATAATAAGGACAAACAATAAAGTTGTATTATTTAAAAACCGATGGAGGATAACAAAATGAACGGAAATGAAATCAAATTTAGAGATACAACTATTCGTAATTTTTTCGATAAAGAGGACCGCCTAAAATCAATTCCAGGTCAAAAGAAGAAAAAGTTAGTATTGTTAGAGCATTTAATTAGCAAATTAAATGCTGAAAATCAATATACGGAAAAAGAAATTAATATATTCATAAAACAATATCATGATGATTTTTGTACGATTAGACGTGAGTTTATTGTACACGGGTTTATGGATCGAGAGGATAATATGTACTATATAAACGGGAGAGAAGTGTGGACGAAGTGGGAGGAGTTAAAATAATGAATCAGCAGGGGGATCCCCACTGATTATGAGTTTGTGCTAGTCTTGCATTTCCTGCGTAGTAAGTCTATGAATTCTTCAATATTTGAACTTGTAATGTATCCCAGTGTTATATATTCATCTTCATAGTAAAATATTATTTTTTTATCAAAGATTCGTCTCTTCGTTTCTATGGATAGAATTTTTTCATAATCAAATTCGGCAATTAATGTGTTCTTATCTTGGCTCAAAAAGAGAAGTCTTCTATTAGTAGTAAGTAGCATGCCTGGATACGGAACATTATACGTAATCATATAGCCAGTAAGTGAACAATTTAAAGTGGATAAAATTGTTTCTTCTTTATGTAATAGTTGTTCTGCAGTGGTTAAAATTGGATTCATTGTATACATTCCTTTTACATAGATATAAGAATATTGTATCAAAAGTGAAAAGATGCTCAATATGTAATATTGCATATTGAGCGTTTGATAGTTTGAATATTATTTTTTAAAGAAAAAAGTAAGAGGTGATTCGGTGATACGATTAGCAAAAGAGGTTGATGCAGAATCAGTTATGGATATTAGAAAAGAAATTATATTATCGGAAACTACTACAAAGTTTTTTATAGTATCTCCAAATAATGTACCAAATGAGATTGATGCAGAAAAAGAAAAGATACGGAAAAGCAATGAAAAAGGTAATCTTTACATAGTTTATGAAGTAGATAAAAAAGTCGTTGGTTTTTTAATTTTCAATCGATATGAATTAGACCGCTTACGACATGCAGGCACAATGGGAATGGGAATTAAAGAGGCGTACTGTAATCAAGGCATTGGTACAAAACTAATTGAATTTCTTATTCGTTGGGTTAAAGGGCAGGAAGGGTTAGAGAAAATTTGCTTAGGCGTAGTTTCTATTAATGATAGGGCGATTAAGGTGTATAAACGTATGGGATTTGTAGAAGAAGGAAGACAAAGGAATCAAATTAAATATGAAGATGGATCTTATGGAGATGACGTATTGATGGGGCTTTATATTGATTAAAATTTGATTTTATAAAGGACGTATTAATAAGTTGATGTGTATACGTAATGGTATGTACATCTTTTTTTATGCCTCCTGTAAACTTCTAAAACTAATATAAATTCCCCGCCAATTAACATACTTTTCCCTATGTATAATATTAATATAGTAAAATCATAACAACCCATATTGCAGTTTCCAATAATATACTATATAATCAATTTAAGAAAACGTTTTCATGCAAAGGGGGAGAATTTCGTGTCGACTATAGAGGACGTGGCGAAATTAGCGGGGTTATCAAGGACAACGGTTTCTAGGGTGATTAATAATCATCCATATGTTTCAGATGAGAAGAAAAAAAGGGTTCAATTAGCAATGAAGCATTTAGGCTTCGTTCCTAATTCTGCGGCGAGAAGGCTTCGTAAACAAAAGACGGAAACAATTGCGGTGCTAGTTCCAAGGATTACCAATCCTTTCTTCAGTAGATTTATCGAAGCAATCGAGATTGCTGCTTCTGAACATAAATATAAACTGATTATTTGTCAAACAAGATATTTACCGGAAAAAGAGATGGAGTATTTACAATTATTATCTACGAAACAAGTAGATGGGATTATTCTATGTTCACTAGAAAATCCGTGGGAAGATGTAGAGCCATACTTACAGCACGGTCCAATCGTGTTATGTAATGAATATATTGAGGAAGCAAATGTTCCAACAGTGAAGTTTGATCATGCACAAGGAGCATACATAGCTGCTAAGCATGTGTTAGAACAAGGATATCGTAATCTTATTTTTTGTCGTGGTAACGAAACCAAAGTGGTTAGTCAACAGCGAAAAATGGGCTTTTTACGTGCCATAACAGAGAAGAGCCGCCAAGTAGAAGCGATCGATTTTCTTGAAAACGCTTTCTCTTGGGAGGATGGAAAACGAATATTCCATGAAGTATTAAAAGACAAAAAAAATCCTACCGCGATTTTGGCAGGAGGCGATGAGGTAGCAGCTGGAATTATCTCAGAGGCTAAACGCCATGACTGGAGTATTCCAGATGATCTCGCTGTTATCGGTTTTGATAATCAAATTTTATCACAGATTACAGAGCCAGGCATTACGACAATTGAACAGCCAATCGATGAGATGGCCCGAAAAGTTGTCGACCTGATGATGGATAAAATCCATACGAAAAATTATCGAAAAAAAGAATTGTATGAGTTTGAACTGGAGCTCTTGGTGAAAGGTTCAACGATGAAGGATACGATGTTATTAGCCTAGTAGACTATGTCTGCTAGGTTTTTTTCTGTTCACAAACTACTATTCTTCGTGGACGCAGTCATCACATTTGTTATGGTATGCTTCGTGCTGCTCATCAATTTCTTTCCCGCAGTGCGCACAAGTTTTCGTCGGTAAATTTCTGAAGAACTCCATTGGTTGATCGATCATGTCAATCCCTCCATTTCCATTTCTTACTATCATTGTATTAGTACAAAAAACAAAAGTCAACAACTGTTTTATAACAAAATTGAAAATTAATGAAAAAGTTTAGGAAATGGATTATAGTTAACAATGTAGGATGTAAGTAAAACATGCATTCCTACTCGGTTTTAGAAAGGATGGATACATATGAAAATGACTGTTGTCGGCTTTTGGGGCGGCTTTCCAGAAGCGGGAGAAGCAACGTCGGGGTATTTGTTTGAACACGATGGTTTTCGTTTACTTGTAGACTGTGGTAGTGGTGTACTAGCACAGATTCAAAAATATATAACACCATCTGATATAGATGCAGTTGTACTTTCGCATTATCATCACGATCATGTTGCAGACATTGGGGTATTGCAATACGCGAGATTGATTACGAGTGCGACAAAAGGACAACTACCGGAGTTACCAATATACGGTCATACGTTTGATGAGAATGGATTCCATTCTTTAACGCATGAACCGCATACGAAAGGAATCGCATACAATCCAGAAGAAACACTTCAAGTTGGACCGTTCTCGATTTCATTCTTAAAAACTGTTCATCCTGTTACATGCTTTGCGATGCGTATTACAGCGGATAGTGATATCGTAGTATACAGCGCGGATTCCAGTTATATTCCTGAGTTTATTCCATTCACGAAAGATGCTGATCTTTTCATTTGTGAGTGTAATATGTATGCACATCAAGAGGCTGCAAAAGCAGGGCATATGAATAGTACAGAAGTAGCAAGTATTGCAAAAGATGCGAATGTAAAAGAACTTTTATTAACGCACTTACCGCATACAGGCAACACATCTGATTTAGTAACAGAAGCAAAACAAATTTTCAGTGGCCATATTACGCTAGCGCATAGTGGCTACGTATGGAACTCATGAGGTGATATGATGTTATTTATTGATAATAAAGGAATTACAGATCCTAGAATAAACTTAGCAATTGAAGAATATTGTGTGAAGAATTTAGATATTAACGAAACGTATTTACTGTTCTACATTAACGAACCTTCGATTATCATTGGTAAAAACCAAAACACAGTAGAAGAAATTAATGCTGATTATGTAAAAGAAAAGGGTATTCATGTCGTTCGTCGTCTATCAGGCGGAGGCGCAGTATATCATGATTTAGGAAACTTAAACTTCAGCTTTATTACGAAAGATGATGGAGACAGTTTCAGTAACTTCAAAAAGTTCACAGAGCCTGTAACGAAAGCGCTTGGTAAATTAGGTGTAAATGCAGAACTAAGTGGTCGTAACGACATTTTAGCTGAAGGTAGAAAAATTTCAGGTAACGCGCAGTTCTCAACGAAGGGTCGTATGTTCAGTCACGGTACGTTACTATTTGACTCTGAAATCGATCACGTCGTATCAGCGTTAAAAGTAAAAATGGATAAAATTCAATCAAAAGGTATTAAATCAATCCGTAGCCGCGTTGCGAACATTACAGAGTTCTTAAATGAAAAAATGACGACAGAAGAGTTTAGACAACTTCTTTTAGAAACAATTTTCGAAGGGGAAACAGAAATTCCAACGTACGAATTAACAGAACATGATTGGAAAGAGATCCATAAGCTTTCAGAAGAACGTTACCAAAATTGGGATTGGAACTATGGAAAATCTCCGAAGTTCAACTTACAACATTCACACCGCTTCCCAGTTGGACAAGTTGACGTTCGTCTGGAAGTGAAAAAAGGAACAGTAACAGAATGTAAAATTTACGGTGATTTCTTCGGTTCACTAGATGTGCATGACATTGAAGAGCGTCTAACAGGCGTACAATTTGATAAAGATGCATTCACTACAGCTTTAGAAGGCGTAGATATCGCGCGTTACTTCGGTAACATTACAACAGAAGATTTCTTACATTTATTCTTCTAAAAATAAGGGAGGCTGCCGTAAAGGCAGCCTCTTTTTTTGCGTAGATTGTCGCGTTTTATCGGTAAGTCGATATATTTTAAAAATCGCTCATATAATTTCATTCACCATAAAATCACAGGACATTTGCCCCTTATAAAGGAATATATATATTCCAAAGGAGGCGAATCAAAATGAAAAGGGTAATGTACGTTGTAGTATTGCTCAGCTTCGTTATCGGAATGACAGCTTGTAACGATGAAACGTCCTCAAGTCGTACACTGTTATCTATTGGAAAGCCTGCGAAGGATCATGTCATATATTTTACGCATACGGATAACAAACGAAAGATAGATGATATACAAACTATGTTTCAAAATAAGAAATGGAAAAGAAATGAAGCTTTTAGTACCGTGAATAAAACGCCGGATCTTGTCTTTTCGATAGATGACAATAAAGGATTACTGATATTATATGTTACATTGTTTTTTCATGAAGATGGAGCGGACGTTCTTAACTTGTACGGGGAGTATACGAGCTTAAATAAAGAAGAACTTGCAATGCTGAGAGAAAAAATGAATGCATATTATCCTGAAATGATTTTAGCACTCGTTTCATCATTTGCTAACAAATGAAATCCCCTTATCCTTCCAAAGATATTCGAAAGGAGGTGAGCGTTGTATATGCAGTTAATGGAATATCACTTGCCACTTTAATTTTCTTTTAATATAATTAATTTAGAATTTTTAAATATTCTAAATTTTATAAAGGTGGGGTTTGTGTGAATCTCGTTCAATCTTTGGCTGAAACGGCGAAAAAGAAGGGGGATAAACCGGCTTATATATTTATGGATCAGTCGGTCTCGTATGACCAATTAAACAAAATGGTCACAAGGTTTTCTAGCAATTTAGCAGCAATGGGCATTGGAAAAGGGGACAATGTCGCATTAGTTGTTGGAAACTCACCACATTTTTTGGTCGGTTTATATGGAACAATGAAAGCTGGAGCAACAGTTATTCCAGTTAATCCAATCTATACAGCAGACGAAATGCATTACATTTTACAAAATGGAGATGTAAAAACAATTATCGTACTCGACGTCCTTCTACCTGTTATACAATCTCTTACAACAAGACTTCCTTCACTTGAAAATATCATCATATGCGAAACCTCATCAGATTTTAACCATACAGAAACCGAAAAAATGAAAACGTTTACGAGAATGATAGGGGCCGGAGATGTAACTTACGAAGGCCCAGAGCTAGATGAAGAAGATGTAGCGGTTATTCTATACACTTCGGGCACAACTGGAAAACCGAAAGGCGCTATGTTAACAAATAAAAATTTATATAGTAATGCGAGCGATGTGGCTTCGTATTTACAATATACTGCGGATGACCGCGTCGTTGCTGCATTGCCGATGTTCCATGTATTTTGCTTAACAGTGGCGGTCAATGCACCGATTGTGAACGGGGCGACTATTTTAATGTTACCGAAATTTAGCCCGAAAGAAGTATTCCGTATTTGTCGTACGTACGAACCAACGATTTTTGCGGGTGTACCGACGATGTACAATTATTTATATTTATTCGAAGAAGCAAGCGCAGAAGATGTGAAGACGCTTCGTCTTTGTATTTCAGGTGGTGCATCCATGCCTGTTGCTCTTCTACAAAACTTTGAAAAACGTTTTGACGTTATTGTTTCAGAAGGATACGGTTTATCAGAAGCGTCACCAGTTACTTGTTTTAACCCGCTAGATCGTCCGCGCAAACCAGGATCGATTGGTACAAATATTTGGCATGTAGAAAATAAGATTGTGAACGAACTTGGGGAAGAAGTACCTGTTGGCGCAGTCGGTGAATTAATTGTTCGCGGACCTAACGTTATGAAAGGATACTATAACGCACCAGAAGATACAGCTGCGACATTGAAAGACGGCTGGCTGTATACAGGCGACTTAGCGAAAAGGGATGAAGAAGGTTACTTCTATATCGTTGATCGTAAAAAAGATATCGTCCTAGTTGGTGGTTATAACGTATACCCTCGTGAAGTAGAGGAAGTATTATATACACACGAATCTGTAGCAGAAGTTGTCGTAATCGGTGTTCCTGATGAAAACTTAGGAGAAGCAGTACGAGCTTACGTTGTTTTAAAACAAGCTCAAGTAACAGAAGAAGAACTGATGCACTATTGCACGTTACATTTAGCAAAATATAAAGTGCCAATGAGTATTGAGTTTTTAACAGAATTGCCGAAGAATACGACAGGTAAACTGTTAAGAAGAGCGTTAAAAGAGAAAGCGATGCAAGTATAAAAATAGGGGCAACCACTTTTATGAAGGTGGTTGCCTTTATATTTTTTAGAATTGTTTAAGCTATAGCACCATATATTTAAACCGTAATATGACTAATAAGGAGGAGATATACGTGGAGCAAAAGGAATTACGTTTACGGCGAGTGCAGTATCTTATTTGTGACATTATGGATGAAATGAACGCGGAAAGTGAGAAGAAAAACTTAGAAATACTGCAGCAAGTCATTGATCATCTTTCCGGTGCGATAGGTGATTTAGTTGATCCATCAAGCTCGTATTCTATCGATTATTTAGAAAGGAAAGTTCATACGGCTCATTATTTGCTTTTTAAAAATGAACGAAAGGCGTATTTGTGCAGGAAATGACATTTTTTATTTGACATTG
This sequence comes from Bacillus sanguinis, assembly GCF_018332475.1. GTDB lineage: Bacteria > Bacillota > Bacilli > Bacillales > Bacillaceae_G > Bacillus_A > Bacillus_A sanguinis. The sequence continues at coordinate 40,000 of NZ_BOQB01000025.1, forward strand.
ATAATCATTATCAATATGATGGTTATGTTGGGTATATTTATATAAAGGGAGATGTCATATTGATAATGATTAAGAAAAAATATATGAATGCATTCGTTATAGCAGCAACTTTAGCTGTTCCACTAAGTGGTTTCAGTGCACCAATTGCAAAAGCAGATGTGATTGAAATGAAGGCAGCTAGTAAACTTGCAGATGGTACATATGATGTTATTTTAAAGACTTATAAAGATCAAACGAATGATACATCAGTTGCGTCTACATATTTAGAAAATCCAAAAGTAACCATTCAAGGTGATAAAAAAATCGTTACGTTAACAGTTCAAGATAGTAGTTATTTTCAGTACCTTAGAGTAGAAGATCCAAATAAATTAGGGACATTCCATGATGTAAAAGTAATCTCCGAAGATAAAGCGAATAACGGTACGAAAGTTGTTCAATTTGAAATCGGTGAGTTCTCGAAAAAATATAATATGCAAATGCATATATTAATTCCAGCAATTAAATATGATCATAAATATCAACTGCAGTTTGAAATAGATGCAAGTGCAATTGAACAGAAGCCTAAATTCTCAGATGTACCAGCTTGGGCACAAGAATCAGTTCAATATTTAGTAGATAAAGAAGCAGTACACGGTAAGCCAGACGGTACATTTGCTCCGGCTGAAAATATCGATCGTGGCTCAGCTGCAAAAATATTAGCAACTGTTTTAGGGTTAGAAATTAAGCAAGATGCAAAGCCATCATTCCGTGATGCACAAAATCATTGGGCAACTCCATATATTGCTGCTGTTGAAAAAGCAAGTATTGTAAAAGGTGATGAGAAGGGTAACTTTAATCCAAGTGGGTTAATTAATCGTGCATCAATGGCTTCTATGCTAGTAAATGCATATAAATTAGAAAGAAATGAAAATATGAAACTACCAAAAGAATTTGCTGACTTAAACAATCATTGGGGTGCAAAGTATGCCAATATTTTAATCCAAGAAAACATTTCAATTGGAACAGATAATGGCTGGGCTCCAGATAAAGCGGTAAGCCGCGCGGAAGCAGCACAATTTATTGCGAAGACAGATAAGCTGAAGAAATAAATTAAAACGTATACTAGATTTTGTATAAATAAAAAAGGAAGATTTGAACTTCAAATCTTCCTTTTTGCATTGTTATATATTCCTCCTCATTAACTCACCAACCTGCGTCGCAACGTACTGCTGAAGCACGCGGGCGGAGCAGAGGCGATGATTACGAACTGGATTCCTAAAAATCAGGAGGAATTAAAGGCGGCAGGTATGACGGATATAGATATTGTAGAAGCAGTAGATTATTATACAACACCAAGAGGTCAAAGTGTTAACTCTCCAAATAAGCTACACTTTACGAGCATGGAATCGGTAATTGGTTTTGATGTGTTCCATTTAGCAGATACATTATTAACACAGCCGCTGCAAATTATTGTCGGCAGCAAGCAAGGCGCATTCGGTTCTTATAAAGATGGTCATGAGCTTTATGAGAAAGCAGCTTCAGAGAAAAAAGATTTACTTGTTGTAGAAGGTGCGAGTCATTACGATTTATATGACCAACCAGAACCAGTAAAAATTGCAGTTGAAAAATTAACAAGTTTCTATAATGAAAATCTGTAAAAGTAATTTTGTGTTGAATTGCACCTCTAATTGTTAGGTTTGCATCTAGCGGTTAGAGGTTTTTATTGTGAAGATGGTTGTGCTTAATATTTACGTTAAACGTGCATAACAAGATATAATAGAAGAAATGAATAAGGAGGCTAGTTGTGAAAAATCTTCGTTATCTCAATATATTTACGATATTAATTATATACACACTATTTATGCTTTACATCGGCTGGAACGGCTGGGTTTGGCTTCATGCAGTATTTGGCTGGGAATCTTGGAGATATTACGCTTTTGTAGTCGGATTTATTTCATATGCGTATATTCTCGTGCAAGTGTTTAAGTTCCTGCCATTCCTACGAACGATAGGTTCGATTTGGTTTGCGGTTATACAATATGCGCTTATGTTATTGCCACTTGCTAATATTACAGTCTTTCTTTTACAGTTTGGGGTGGAGAAAGAAGCGGCAATTATTTGGACAGGGGCAGCTGTGTTAGCTGCATTTATCTTTATCTTTGCGTATGGAGTATTCAATGCATATAGTCCAGTAGTAAGAAAATATGAAGTACATATACCGAAAAAAGTAGAGGGACGTAAAAGTTTACGCATTGCGATGGCTTCCGATATGCATTTCGGTAAATTATCTGGTGTTTCACATTTAAAAAGGCTTGTTCGCCATGTAAATGAAATGGAGCCGGATATTATTTTACTACCAGGAGATATTATCGATGATCATCCAGGTGTGTTCATTCAAAAAAACATGGGACCAATTATGAAACAAATGAAAGCTCCACTAGGCGTATATGGTGTGTTAGGAAACCATGAATATTATGGACGTGCGGTTCCAGAATTTTTACAAGAGATGGATAAGATTGATATTCGTATTCTGTTAGATGAAGTGATTACAATTGAAGATGATTTTTATATCGTTGGAAGAAGAGATAAAACAGAGCGAGATCGCCAAAGCTTTGAAAGTTTAATGAGTACGGTAAATAAATCTATGCCCGTTATCGCAATGGATCACCAACCATTTGAGTTGAAACAAGCAGCGGATGCTGGCGTTGATTTACTATTATCCGGCCACACGCACCGCGGACAAATGGCACCGAATCATATTGTAACGAGAAGAATGTACGAATTAGACTGGGGATACGCACAAAAAGGTGCATTCCACGCAATTGTTTCTTCTGGATTCGGATTTTGGGGACCACCATTAAGACTTGGAAGTAGGTCGGAAATTGTACAGGTGGAAGTTACGTTTGAATAGTAGGGTAGAGGGCCAACTAATAACAGTTGGTCCTTTCTTCTTTAGTTTTTTCTAAAATCATATGTGTCCGTTTCTACATTTAATTTATGTTTATTAATCATCAATGTATGATCATCTAACCATTTGACGGTTGCAGTTTCTTCACGATAATTCCAGTATATATTTTTCTTGTTCATAAACTTTTTATTATTTGTTACAAGCTCTCCTCTTATAGCATAGCTAGTTGTTGCTCCGCCATTATGCCTGTATATATGTAACGTATACGTTTTATCTGGTGAGTGTATGGATTGAATCTTTTCACCGCCTGAAAGCCCAGATAAAGTGAAGAATTTCCAATATCCTAAACTAATGAATACAATAATGATGAATAGAATGGTAAAGAAAATCTTTTTCATGTTTCCCCTCTTTCCCTTAATAGCTATACATGTATTAAATCAAAAAAGAAATAAACTGACAATTTTATCCTTTCTTTTGCGGGGTATGTATGTTTCTATTTCGAGTGTCCTGTTCAAGATTCAAATGAATCATTTCTCGTATTTGATTTGGAATGAAGTCTCCATTTTTCGAACAAAAAAAGCTCCATATAAGGAGCACTCAATGAAAAATAAATGAATTAAAACAAATAATAGACATGTATAATATACAACATTTGTAATTCGGTATCAATATATTTAGATTTAATGCTCGTATTGGTGTCGATTTCATAAAAGAGGTACGATTATAAGACATGGCTAAAATAAAGGGGGATTATAAGTGATCATATCAGATGTACTATACGGAGAAATTGAAGTGGATCAAGTGTTAGGAGAATTAATCTTAAGTAAGTCTGTGCAAAGACTAAAAGGAATTCATCAAACTGGTGCAAGCTACTTAATAAATGAGAAATGGAATGTAACACGCTTTGATCATTCAGTTGGCGTTATGTTGTTAGTGAAGAAATTCGGTGGTTCAGTAGAAGAACAACTTGCAGGTTTACTGCATGACGTATCACATACTGCTTTTTCTCATGTGATTGATTACGTTTTTGATAATAGAAATGAAAGTTATCATGAAGAGATATTTAGTTCTGTCGTGAAAAACTCAGAAATCCCAGCGATTCTTGCGAAGTATGGTTATAACTATGAAGATATTTTGTTAGATGATTCGAAGTGGACGTTACTTGAAAGGTCAGCACCAGAATTATGCGCAGACAGAGTGGATTATACGTTACGAGATATGTATACATACGGATATGTTTCTTTAGAAGAGGTTCATAGCTTTTTAGAGGATGTCATCGTTGTAGATGGGAAAATGGTTCTTCAAAGTATTGAAATGGCAGAGTGGTTTACAGAAACGTATTACAAAGAAGTCATCGAGTTCTTTATGCAACCAATGAATAGTTACGGAAATGATATGTTAGCTAAGACGCTAAAGTTAGCTCTACACAAAAAGGTTATTCATGCAGATGATTTTCTTCTTGAAGATGATGAGCTTATTTTGAAATTGCAGCAATGTAGTGATTCAGAAGTACATGCTTTATTAAGCAAAGTCCACCCGAATGTAATAGTAAAAGAAGATAGAAACGATTACGATTTGTATCAGAAAAATAAAGTCCGTCTCATTGATCCTCCATTACTTCATGAAGGGGAAGTTGTTCCAGCGTCTGTCGTATCAGAAAACATAAGGCAGATGAGTGAAATTGCTTATGAAAAAGCGGTGAGAGGGATGTATGTGAAAGTGATTTCGGATTAAAGAAGAAGTAGAGCATCACTTCTAGATGCTCTACTTTTCCCACATCACTGATTAAACCAATTCCAAACCTCAATAGCTCCAAGAGTCGCATAACGAACGTGAGGCGAGTTTTGTAATTTTAATAACTCTTTCGACGGTCCGGTAATGACGATCCCGTATACTTTCACACCGTTATCTTTTACATACTCATAACGCTTATCTAAGTTCAGCTCTTTTTCAGAAGTCTCAGTAGTTTTACTTACAGTTTCTTTATGTGTAGAAAGAATACGCATCATTTCGATTACTTCATCTTCTTTTGTCTTCGGTCGTTCTGCTTCATTATCAGGGAGATTTATATGTTCTGAAAATCCGATAACCTCTCGGCCATGTAGAATGAAATCTTCTTCATCTATTCTTTCTTGCCCTGTGTCTAAAGCGTACCATATGGGAGTGGGCGGCATTTCTTGTGCTTCAAATGTGCTATATAGAATGGATGCTAATTCTTGTAAAGTGTAAGGTTTGTCAAAAGATATCGCTACTTCTGCAACGGTGCCCTCATGTATCTTTCCGAGTGTACTCCAAACTTTTTTAGAGATTTCTTTCAAATGATCATCTTGCTTGATTTTCGGGTGAACAAAGGAAAGTTTGTTGGAATAGGGTGTATTTGCCCAGGATTGATTTGTGTCAGTTACAGATGATAAGAAGCTACGCGTTGTTACTGTACCAATTGGAATTTCTTTTTTGCCGACAGTTTTAACTAAATTCATTTCATTTTCTGTACGGAAAAAGGGTTTGATTTTTGTACTGCCTCCAGTGGAACGACTATTTGGAATTGTTGCTTCTAGTGCGAGTGCTGGAATCTCATCTACTTCGACTAACTTTTTCATATTATAGAAGTAAAAAGAAGATGAAAAATGGCCGACAAAATAGATAGCAATACAAACGGCAAGGACAAAACTAACGGTTTGCCAACGTTGTTTCCATTTTATTTTCCAAAATGGGACTTTAAGGTTTTGTGGTGGTAATCTTTTCTTTATCGGTTCACTCTTTGAAAGTAACTCATCTAAGTAAGCTTCACACTCTTCACATGTTTCAATATGACTTTCTAACATTTCCTGTTCATCATGCGTGAGCGTTCCGTTTTCGTACTTCTCCCATAGTTTTTTAAATGCTGTACAACTCATCTGTATCACTCCTTTATGTTTCTCGTTTCTTTTCGTCCGCGGTGTAATTCAATTTTTACTTTCGCTAATGAGAGACCGGTCATTTCTGCTATTTCCTTATACGAGAATCCGTAGTAATCTCGTAGTAACAGAACATTTCGTCTTTCAAGTGGAAGAGAAGATAAACTGTATAACCAACTAGCAATCTCATGTTTTACGAAATATTCATGTTCTGTACTTGGTACGTTCTGTACTTGGTACGTTCGGTAAATGGAATTCTTCAACTGTCGTTGTTTTATATCTGTTTTCTTTTCGATACCAATCGATAAAGGCATTGTAGGCAATTGTAAATAACCAAGGCCTAATTTCTTCTCCTTTATAATAGTCAATATGGACGAGCATCCGGTAAAACGTTTCTTGCATGAGATCTTCAGCAAAATGAGAATCTCCGGTTAGGGAGAGAAGATAGCGAAATAAAGTGAAACTTTAATCAGTGGGGGTTTTCTTCATCCCCCACTGATTATTAGTTGAACCAATCGGACTTTTATGGGCAGTTGATCCCCCACCTAACTTCTTTGCTTTCGCTGAATTTTGAGGCGGGGATCTTACTGCCCATTAAAGCGGGATAAATCATGCATATGATTTGAATAAATGTCTTCTAATGATTGTTTGCGTTTCACTAATTTCCCTCCCTTCATACATAACAACGAAATACATATAAAAAAGTTACAATGTTTTATGGAATTATAGTAAAAAACGTCAAGAATTGGATAAGATTCTCTTTTATCATAATACATATAAGGCGGGTGAACAGAGATGGAAAGCTATGAAACACAAATTCAAAGGTCAATTGATTATATCGAGGAAGATGTCATGGAAAAACAGACGCTGCGTAATTTAGCTCGTATTGCAGGTTTTTCTGAGTCGCATTTTCATCGTGTATTTCAGGCGTTAGTAGGTGATACAGTAATGGAGTATGTTCGAAAGAGGAGGTTAGCCCGGGCAGCTTATCAACTTTCTCATACGGATGAAAAAGTTATTGATATCGCATTTGAGCATGGCTTTCAATCTCACGAAACGTTCACGAGAGCCTTTAAAAAAATATTTCAAATGACACCAAGTGAATATCGAAAACAAGAAATTGAAACACCGATGTATTACAGCGTGAATGTAAAGCAAAGAAAATTAAATCCGTATTTAGGAGGCATACAAATGGAATATCGTATTGTAAATAAACCAGAATTTTTAGTGGCGGGTTATGAACTGAAGACGACAAGTAAAGAAGGGAAAAACCATCAAGACATCCCAGCATTTTGGCAAGAATATTTGCAAAAAGATCTTGGAACAACGATTCCGAACCGTAAAGATACGAGCCAATGGGTAGAGCTTGGATTATGTACTGATTTTAATTTAGAAACAGGCGACTTCACTTATATTATCGGAATGGAAGTTACAGGCTTTGAAAATGTACCAAATGAAGTTGTGAAGCGTACTTTCCCAGCAGCGACATATGCAGTATTCACAACGCCGAAAGTTCCTCATGAAGAAATGGTATCGTCTATTCACCAAACGTGGAATGCAGTATTCGCAGAATGGTTCCCGCATTCAGGATACGAACATTGTGGCGTTAATGAGTTTGAGCTATATGATGAGCGTTCCCATGCAGATAAGAGTGAGTTTGCTCAAATAGAGCTTTGGATACCGGTGAAGAAGAAGTAATAGGATAAGAGCGAATCATTGGGAGATGGTTCGCTTTTTTATAAAGGGGGAATGGGAAGATGTTCAAAAAATTAGAATGTGTATCTATACATACGAAGGATATAGAAAGGTCAGTTTCTTTTTATAAAGAAATGGGAATGAAGCAAAACTGGGTTATAGAAAGAGAATTAGAAGAAGGGGCTATTTGGACGTTAATAGGATTGAAGTTTCCAGATGAGAAAAGTTCGGAGTTAGTAATAAGTAATCATCCAGATATTCATTTTATGGAAGTCGAAATACTAGTAGAAGATGTGCAACAAACGTATGAAAGTTTAAAAGGTAATAAAGATGTAAAATGGATTCGCGAACCATTTCCAACAGAATCAGGACATGTTGCGGTAATGGAAGCACCTGATGAGAATGTGTTTGTGTTAGTAGGGAAATAGCTAGAATATGGAGATGACCTTTCATAGTGAGTTGTGAAAGGTTATTTTGTATGGTAGGGGAGGAGGATTGTTTGTCAGTAAATTGATATAATTTCATTTACCGCCGAACTACCAAGAAAATAGAGTTCATTCACCAAAAAAGAAAAGACGCCACATAGCGCCTTTTCTACGAATGAAATGGGAACACAAGTATAATTGTCGTTCCTTTTCCTAGTTCGCTATCGATAGAAATCGTTCCGTTATGAGCGTGAACGAGCTGTTTTGTAATAGCGAGGCCAAGTCCAGTTCCGATGTTACTTTCTTCTGTATTCGTTCCTCTGTAATATCGCTCAAATAGAAGTTCTTTCGTTTTATCATCCATTCCTTTTCCGTTATCTGAAATAGATAGTGTAAATGAATTTACATTTTGCGAAAGCTTTACGATTACATTAGTCGTTTCATTATTATGTTTTACCGCGTTTACTAGTAAGTTTTCGATAATACGCTGGAACCATTTTTCTTCAATGAAATATTGAATTTTATTTGAGCTCGGTACGAATTCAATATTTTGATTTTGAAGTGTCGGATTATTAATGAATTGTAATAATACTTTTTGAACGAATTGATTCATTTCAATGTTTACGTTCTGCGCAGGAAGACTGTTATTTTTTAATTGATACGTTAAGCTTAAATCATCAATTAATGTCGTCATATATTGAGATTTCTCCTTCATAACGCTGCCGAATTGTTGAATGTCACGATCAGTCCAGTTGTACTGCTGTGATTCTAGTAATAATGCGTAGCCGTATATAGAACTTAGTGGTGTTTTTAAATCATGCGTGAGACCAGTAATCCATTCTTCACGTGTTTGTTGCAGTACTTGCCTCATTGCATCATTTTTTTTGAGTGTAATAGAAAGGTGCTCTAGTGAGTTTGTCACATCACTAAATAAGCGGAATGACCATTTTTCTTTACCAGATCGCCGGAACCTGACTGGTTTTCCTTTTTTACTAACAGGCTCTTCGTACTTTCCACCAGCTATATTTTTAAGCCAGCGCATCGCATGTAATAACGGTTTTCCAAATTTATTACCGTACCAAATAGAAAGAATGACTAAATAAACAAATACGATAAGAAGGATTAATCCGCATCCGACTAGAAACTTTTTAGTAAATACATCGTCTATTTCATCATCTGGGTAATAGTACTCGTTTTTGGCAGTTACAACGAGAAGATGATTGCTATTTGTGTCGTAAAAGCTAGACGTGTTTTCTTTATGATTCCACGGTTCCTTTTCGCTAAGAGCAGCTTGTATAACAGAAAACGTTTTTTTCTTTCCATCTGGATAGGAGAATACTTCTTCGCCATCACTATTAAAGATTTGAAGTGCTGCTTTTTCTTTAGAAAGTAACTGTTTTTCTTCTTCTGTTAATGTGAACGAATCCGTAGATACAGACGGGTGCTCTTTCTGTATTGTTTTTAGTAATACATTGCTTTTTAACGTACCGCCGTAAATAACAAGTACGTTCTTTTCTTCCAATTCAATTTCCCAATATGTAAATGTATAAGGGCTTTCTATGTGATTCTGTATATATGAGAATAAAGATACTTTCGTATAAGATGTTGGCACGTCACTTGGCGTATTATAGTGATAGAGAACTTTTCCGTTTTCCTCCACAACTTGAATCCAATCATTTTTCTCTTTAATTAAGTCTTTTACTTCAGTTTTTAACGAAATATTACCATCTTCTGAAGAGATATATCTTGCAATCATAAAATTATCAGAATCTGGAATGTTCGGTTCGTATGAAGTACTCGTAACAAGAAAAATTAAATAAGTGAAAGCAGCTACTACAGCAATCAGTAATGTAACTAAAACAAATACGTGTTGCAGAATAAACTGGATAATAAGTCGTTTATTAAAGTTCATATCGTCACCCTACTTTGTAATGAACTTATAGCCAAGTCCACGAACAGTTTTTATATATTCTGGTTTACTTGGGTCTTGTTCAATTTTTTCACGTAGTTTTCGAATGTGGACCATAACGGTATTGTCATCGCCATTGTAGGCAGGTGCTCCCCAAACTTTTTCGTATATTTCTTCTTTCGAAAATACATAGTTCGGATTCTCGCAAAAGAAGAGTAATAGCTGAAATAGCTGGGCGGAACATTCGACAACATGTCCATCTACTGTAAGTTCTGCGGAATATCGATCAATTTCAAATCTGCCAAATGAACTGGAGTGTGCTTTTTGTTCATTGGGTACTGCTTGTTTCATATGTCTACGGAGTTGTGCTTTCATACGAGCTACTACTTCAAGTGGATTAAATGGCTTCGTAATATAATCATCTGCACCGTGTGAAAATCCAGATATTTTATCTAAATCAGATGTTTTAGCTGTGAGGAAGAAGATCGGGCAATCTGTTTTTTGGCGAATGATTGGACAAATATCAAAACCAGATTGTCCAGGAAGCATGACATCTAAAATAATTAAATCGTAATCGTTTTGCTCGGTGAGAGATAAAGCTATTTCAGCGGATGTTGCAGTTGTAATATGAGAAAAACCTTCTTTTTCAAGAATAGTAGTTAGTAATTGTAAAATTGCTGTTTCATCATCAACGAGCAAAATATTTGCTTCATACATAAAAATCCCTCCTAATTTCCTCGAATATCATATCATCTTTCTGTAACTTATGGAATTTTTAAGGAAATTTTAAGGTTTTCTTTCTCAAAAAATTAAGAATCAAGTGATATGATAAAAGTACATAGGGGAGGAGATGAGTGTGAACCCGTTTCAAACGATGCGAGCTAGATATTTTTTAATTGTATTTGCACTATTAACGTTAGTTGCAAGAATCAGTAATGAATTGATAGAAAATACATTTCATATGCAAAATTCTACTTTTATAAATATTCTTATATTCTATATCCTTCCAATTACGTGGATTATTTTTGAGTATAGAAAACACCGTGTTTCCTTTTCATTATTTATTAATAAAAATGAAACATTTAACCTGGTGCAAGTTTTATACATTGCACTTATGTTAGCCGTGTTTAGTTATGGATACCTTATTTTGTACATGTATAGTTTTGCATGGATTACACCGGAATTTATTATGAACGCATTACGTGAACCGATTATTGATAGTACAGGGGGATATGTATATCAAATTATTATGGTCGTGTTCATCGCACCAATTATTGGTGAATTTGTTTTTCGGGGATTTTTACTGCAACGCTTTGCAGCAAAATGGGGAACGAGTATAGCGATCATTGTAGTAGCGATGTTGTTTGCGTTGTTACATGTTGATTTCCTAGGCGCAGTAGTATTTAGCGTTGTACTATCAATCGTATATATTCGTACGAATAGTTTACTTATGCCAATTGCTATTCACATGTTAAACAATGCATTTGTAATCGGCGCTTCTTATTTAATAAATAAAGAAGAAATAATGAGTTTTGCAGATTTCTCAAATTATACGACGTTCTTTCCAGGACTTATTATTTTTATGACGGGATTAAACTTAGTACTCATCTTCTTATTTGTTAACCGCAAATATTGGAGTAAAGAAATGCCCGCTATATATGTAGAACAAGAAAAGAGTTTTTCAGACGTAGTGGAGGGCAAGTAAGATGAAGAAAATGATTGAAAGGGATGTATAAAATTATATGAATGAAACAATATCATCAAATAAGTTTTTTTATTTGATTTTGCTTAGTATAGTGCTGATAACGACAGTCAATGTTATTCTTCGCTGGGAGGAAGCGTATTTCTTTATGTATTTAGCACTCCATTTATTAGGGATATTATGTATAAGTGGCGGAATAGTTGCTGAAAAAAAGAGTGAAGAAAGCATTAATTATATGTGTGTGACCGGTCTAATTTTACTATTAGCAGTACAAGGTATTATGAAATATAGTTCTTTTTCTCTGCAAGATTTTAGCTTATTAATGGATGTACTTCCTTAAGGGGGCGCGTTATGTTATCTAAGAAGCAAATAGGATACGTACTAGTTTTAATTGGATTTTTTACGATTATTGTCACGACGTTATTTTTTCAGGACTATGAATATATACGCTATATAAAAGGCGCTGGTTTAATATGTTGGGTTGTAAGTATATTTCTTATCCCAGATTATGAACCGAAGAAAGTGTCTAAAGGTAGGTAAAACTCTTCTTTTTGTAGAAGAGTTTTTTTATATAAATAGAAGGTTCTCGAGCAATTCGCATAATAAGCTTGTTCTAATTTAGCATGTACGAACTTACAATAATAATAGACAGGCAGCATAGAGGAGGGAATAGCGTGAGGAAGGTTATTGGGTGGTCGCTTTTTTTGTACGTTGGGTTTGCGTTGCTTATATATTGGTATTTATTTGGATGGAATCATGAACTGATTCCGGACATGTATAAAGGAACGAGTGCAGATCCAGAAACGTTTATGAATGCAAGAGAGCTTACGCTAAGCCAAGATTATTCGCGCGTGAAAAATTTACTGTACTTTTTAGCGACGCCTCTTGAATGGATTATTTTATTATTTGTACTTGTGCTCGGTGTTTCAAGAAAGTTTGAGAAATGGTCGAAGGAAACGACGAAAATAAGTGTCCTGCAAGTTGCGATTTATTTCTTTTATTTATCGCTACTCACAACAGTTCTTGCCCTGCCGATGCAATGGATTAGCCGAAAAGTGTCCGTTGATTACGGCATTTCAACGCAAAGTACACAAAGCTGGATAAAAGATCACGTTATCGGCTTTTGGGAAAGTTATGCGACTATGTTAATCGTAGTTACCGTTCTTTTATGGCTCATCCGTAAATTCCCGAAGAGATGGTGGCTAGCAGGGTGGGCACTCTCTGTTCCATTTACAATCTTTTTAACATTTATACAGCCTGTCGTTATTGATCCACTTTATAATGATTTTTCGACGCTGAAAAATAAAGAATTAGAAACGAAAATTTTAGCGATAGCAGACAAAGCTGACATTCCTGCTAAACATGTATATGAAGTAAATATGTCGAAGAAAACGAATGCATTAAATGCATATGTAACAGGAATTGGCCCTAACGCCCGTATTGTAATGTGGGATACAACGCTTAAGCAATTAAAAGATAAAGAGATTTTATTTATAATGGCCCACGAGATGGGGCATTATGTTATGAAACATATATATTGGGGCGTAGCGAGTTATATGTTGCTATCGTTTATAGGGATGTTTCTCATTAGTCGTATTATCAATATGTGTATTCGAAAATGGGGGAATACGCTGCAAATTTCAAAAGCAGCATGTTTTTCGATTTTACCTTTATTTTTCTTAATTTCTTCTGTACTCTCTTTTGCATCACAGCCAGCAACAAACTATGTTTCTCGTATAGAAGAACGAGCAGCAGATCAATACGCTTTAGATATGACGAAGGACGGGAAATCTGGTGTAAAAACGTTTCAATATTTATCAAAAACGAGTTTAAGCCAAGTAAATCCACCTGCGTTAGTGAAGTTTTTCTTATACACACATCCACCAATTTTCGAAAGAATTCATACGTTTGAACAATATGAGAAACAAAGCAAAAAGAAGTAGCTATTATGCTACTTCTTTTTTATAGAGATATAAGTTTATATTGGGAA
>NZ_BOQB01000026.1 GCF_018332475.1 Bacillus sanguinis
TTTGTTAACAAAAAGAGCATGTTATAAAATTATATTTAACAAGAAAAAGTAAAAAACTATAGATAAAGCTGATGATAAATAAAAAAACATCAGCTTTATCTGTATGTAATCTAACAAAGGTAAGTGAGTTTATGAAAAAGTACTATGAACAAAAACAAATTTTAATATTAATTAATCAACTTTGTATGATTATTTTTTTATGCTATGAATTTTCAACGAATAATATTATAGGAACAGCAAAATTACTCCCTTTACTGCTTATAACGATCATATCCATTTATGGATCATATATTAGTTTTATCAACTTAAAAAACAATACTCTATTATCACAGTTTTCTAGTTTACTACTTTTTACTTCTTGGCAGTTTTTACTTACACTGAATGACAACCAGATTTTTCGCACATTCAGTACACTACTGAGTGTATTCATTCTATATAAAATCGTGCAATTTATACTCCTATTCTTTTTCCAAGATTCTATTTATAGTTATAAAAAAGAAAAAGATTGGATTTTACGAATTACATGTTTACTAACATTAGGCGCATATTTAATAAACGATAGAGTATTTTCTGTTTTATTTTCATTTCAATGGTTTATTAGTTTGAGTTGGATTATTTTTCTATTCCTACAACATCACAAACGAATACAATTTGTTTTTAAAAGTGAAAAAAAGTATTTACTTACATCTACTGCAATTCTTATCTTTCCCTTTATTGTATATGTTACGTTATTTGGGAAGAGTCCCGAATATGTAAATAATTTAGGATGGTACATAATAATTCTGTTCCCCCTATTTAGTATTCATACAATAGCTTTTAAAAATCATATATATATGAAACAATATTTCCCCTTAAAAAAAGGTGCAATTGCTTTTATGTTTTTATGCATTTTTATTTTTATAAGTGCACTTGGGTTACTATTTCGATTCAATATGATTACTTATTTCATTTTTATACATACAATTATTTGGTTCGTTCAGCTTTATTTCACATTATTATTTCAAGACACAAAAAACACTATCTCAAATTTGAATACAAAAATATTAAAAACTTTGCCAGACAGTTCGTATGTTCATAACTTAGTACAAATCGTAAAAGAAGAACAATTAAAAAGTGGATTTTCTAATTATTTACATGATGAAATACTACAAGACATATTGGCTGTTAAAAATATGATGAACAAATCTGACAAAAAAGAAATTCATGACATGATCGTAGCGACACTGGACAACTTAAGTCATACAATACGCATTGAAATGCAAGAGTATCATCCAACTCTATTAAAAACACTTACATTAAAAGAAAATTATCTTAATCTACTCAAAATGATACAAAAAAAATATGAAATGAAACATGTTAATATATCCTTTACGTGTAATGACGACTTGTTTTTAGTAGAGCCCTATCAGCTTGTCGTATATCGAATTTTAAAAGAACTAGTAACGAATGCATTTAAACATTCAAATTGTTCACAGATACATGTAGATTTAACACAAAAAAATGGTGAAATAAAACTTATTGTGAAAGATGATGGTAAAGGTTTAACAACTACCGAAGCAGACATACTAAATGGTCATAAAGGATTGAATTCAATTAAAGAACAACTACTTTTATTAAATGGTGAAATGACCATTTCAAATAGTAATTCTTCTGGTTTATGCATTACCATTTTTATTCCGATGAAAGGAGACGATTCCTATAAACATTTTATTAATAGATGATCACGCTTTGTTTGCAAAAAGCTTGGAAATAGCCTTAGAAGATTATCCTGAAATAGATGCCTTTCACTCATTACAAAATATCGAAAATGTCATTACAATGATCAAACAATTTAAACCAGATATTATCTTATTAGATATTAATTTAAGCAATATCAGTAGTGAAGATGGTTTGGAAGTAGCTAAAATGATTTTGGATAGTAAATGTAATACAAAAATAGTTATATTAACCGGTTATGATTTACCTGTTTACCAGTATGAAGCTCAGAAACTAGGTGTAAGTGGTTTCATCAATAAAAATATTTTACCTGAAGTATTGGTGCAAATATTAAATGACATTAATAAAGGCGCATTGCATTTTCCAACCTCTACTGAAATAATTGAAGAATTAACTCATAGTGAGAAACAAATTTTACAATTACTATGTGATGGCTATAAGCGTAAAGAAATTGCTTCCATGCTATACGCTAGCGAACGTACAATCTCTAATCACATTCAACACGTATTTGATAAATTAAATGTTTCCTCTTCTTTAGAAGCGGTCACAAAGGGAATAAAGTTAGGTTATATTCAGCCTAATTATTAATAAAACATGATACATAAAAGAAGAGCCAATTCACATGAGTTGGCTCTATCTTTTCATATAAAATTTCAATAGTTGCACTAGATAGATTTTATTTCTGTAACCCATTAATAATGGTATCTGTATTGCATTTCATCATTTTCAAATACGTATCTCCATCCTCACCTGATTTACCTAGTGAATCTGTAAAAATTGTACCTGCAATTGGTACGTTTGTTTCTTTTGAAACAGTTTCCATACTACGTCGATCTACACTTGTTTCGACAAATAAACCCGGAACTTTGTTTGTTTGAATTAAACTTACGACATCTCTAATTTGATCTGGCGTACCTTGATTTTCTGAGTTGATTTCCCAAATGTATCCCGTCTTAATTCCATATGCTTTTCCAAAATATTTAAATGCACCTTCACTAGAAATTAAGAAACGTTTTTCCTCTGGGATTTGATGAATTCTATTCACTGTTTCATCGTGCAACTTTTGAAGTTCCGCTACATACTTGTCGGCATTTTTAGTATAGAACTCTTTATTTTTAGGATCTTCTTTAATTAATGCTTTCTTCACATTTTCAGCATATACAATACCGTTTTTCATATTCATCCATGCATGTGGGTCTGGTTCTTTTTCTAATCCTTTTGTTTCTAAATAAATAGCTTCTACACCTTCACTTACTTTATAAACAGGTGCATCTTTCTCTGATTTATTTGCCGTTTTTAATAGTTTTTTAAACCATGCTCCGCCCTCTTCTAAGTTTAACCCATTGTAAAACACCATATCTGCATCTGTCATTTTCATAACATCTTTTGGTAGTGGATCATATTCATGTGGGTTAGCTCCAATTGGAACAAGACTATGAATCTCAACTTTATCTCCACCAATTTGCTTCACCATATCGTATATAATGGAGTATGTTGTTACAGCTTTTAATTTTCCACTACCCTCTTCTTTTCCATTTGTGTTACTAGAACACGCTGTTAATGCAAATACGAAAATACAAATTACCGATAATAAAATATTTTTTAATTTCATCATTATCCTCCTATCAATTATGACAACTCTGCTCTATTTTTTCTAATTTTAATAGCTCTCCAAAACAAACCTTGTGACGGTGAGAAAAAAAATGCCAATGCGAACAAGAATGTTGCAACGAGAACGATTGTTGCACCTGAAGCAAGATTATACGAGAAACTAAAATATAACCCTACTACAGATGAAAGTGCACCAATACCTGCAGCTAAATAAATCATGACCCATAGACGATTTGTTAATAAATACGCTGTAGCCGCTGGTGTAATAAGCATAGCGACAACTAAAATAATTCCTACAGTTTGAAGCGATGCTACTGTAACCATTGTAAGTAAAATCATTAAGCCATAATGAATCCATTTGTTCGGTAATCCATAGCTTTGCGCCATCGTTGGATCAAAAGTGGATACGAGTAATTCTTTGTAAAACAACATCACAAGCCCAATAATGACTACTCCGATAATAAGTGTCATCCACATATCAGAAGAACGAACTGATAGGACATTTCCGAATAAAATATGATACAAATCCGAACTACTCTTCATAAAGGTAATTAAAATAATCCCTATAGCGAAAACAGATGTAAACATAATCCCTATCGCCATATCATGTTTAATACGACTATTTTGACTTACAAATCCGATTCCAACTGCAGTAATAACTCCTGTTAAAACCGCCCCTATAAAATAGTTCATACCAATCATATAAGAAAGGGCTACGCCTGGAAGAACAGCATGTGAAATGGCATCTCCCATTAAAGCCATACCTCGTAAAATAATAAAACAGCCAATTACGCCGCAAATAACTCCTACCATAACGGAAGTTAATAACGCTTTCTGCAGAAAACCGTACTGCATTAATGCATCTATAAATTCTACAATCTTCATGATGAATGTACCTCCGCTGCATTATTAAACAATATGCCGTGATTTACATACGCTTTTGACATAACAGTTGGTTCTAATACTTGCCTTACTTCTCCGTAATGAATTAAGCTCTTATTCAATAATAGTAATTTATCAAAATAGGACTCTGCTTTACTTAGGTCGTGATGTACAACAACAATTGTTTTTCCTTCTTTACGTAATTCTCTAAGAATTTTAATAATTGTCTCTTCACTTGTTACATCAATTCCAACAAACGGTTCATCTAAGAAAAATATCTCCGCCTTTTGTGCTAATGCTCTCGCTAAAAAGACACGTTGTTGTTGTCCACCTGAAAGCTCACCAATTTGGCGATTTTTAAACTCTTCCATGCCGACCTTTTTTAAACATTCAAATGCCCAATCTCGATGCTCTTTCTTCGGTCTTTTCATCATCCCTAAAGATGGATACGTTCCGATTAGCACCACATCTAAAACTGTAATCGGGAAATCCCAATCGATATCACTTCTTTGTGGTACATAAGCAACATACTTTCTAGCACTTCGAATATCCTCCCCAAGAACTTGAACATATCCCTTATCACTTGGAATTAGATTTAAAACAGCTTTCATTAAAGTAGATTTCCCCGCACCGTTTGGACCAATAATTCCAACGAGCTTCCCTTTTTCAATTTCAAAAGAAACATTTTGAACTACTTGATTCCCTTGATAAGATACAAACAAATCTTTGACAATTATAGCCTCAACCATTTTTTATGCATTCCCCTTTCTTTTTTTCGTCTATATAATTATTTTGCGCTAAGGCAACTTTTAAACAAAAAAATATACAGCGAATGTCCATCCGCATTTAAGTTTCCTAAGGGAAACTTTTTTATATGAGTCAAATTATATAAGCTAGACGCAAATTTGTAAACTAAATTTTACTAATTTATAAATATATAATGAAAATAATTATCAATGTGGAACAAAATATATTATCTATTTTATGATTTTTAAAAAAAGATATTACTGTGAAAAATAAGCAATATAATATAATTAAATTACTCCCAAACAACACCCCGCCGCTCATATTCCATTCTATATTCAACAGCAGCTGCAATTTTAGAACTTGCGAACTTTTCCGTAATCCAAAGTCCCAAATCAATTCCTGAAGTAACTCCTCTTGCAGTAATGATATCGCCTTGATCCACAATTCTGTAAGGAAGAAGTTCTGCTCCATATTTACTCATTTCACTCTGCGCCAAATGATGCATCGTCGCCTTTTTACCATTCAATATACCTGAGGCTGCTAGCAGCATACCTCCTGTACAAACTCCCGCAACAATCGTTCCTTCATTGTGCATCTCTTTAATCATTTCAGTCAAAGTACCAAGCTCTGCTTGCTTGCGTGCCCCATGCTTTGCTTTATGATTCCAGCCGCCACCAGGTACAATTAACAAATCTGGACGATTATCCATTCGTAAAAAATCATGTAATTTAACTGTAACTCCAAACGAAGTAGTAACTTCTTGTTTTTGTTCACTTGAAACGAATTCAACCGTAAATGGAGCTCCTTCTTCTATTGCTCTTTTCAGTACTTCAAAAGGTGCAAAAGAGACGAGCTCTCCGAATCCATCAAACAATACAATTTGTATTTTCATTTTTAGAACACCTCATATGGTTTCTTATTTGAATCCCAAATTAGGAGAATACATGTTATATACAAATTAATAATGAAGATAGTCTTTCTCCCCTCACTCTATAAACTTCCAAATGTTCTTCTAATTCCCTCTCATCACTTATTACACTTAGCGTTTTCTTCACAAAATTCCAATTCAAACTACCGGATAGCCAAAGTAATGAAGAAAGTCTTTCATAATCATTTAAAGTTAAAATATTATGAGCCTTATACCCTTCTAAAAATGCACTAGCAACACTTGAACTGACTTCATGTGATTGTATTCCTTCCGTTCGAGAATACCATTTTAGTAAAAAAGCTAATCCTTCCATACGATCAACATATCCAATCGATTCAAAATCTACAATTCCTTTTACCTGTTGATTTGAGTCCCATAAAACATTCAAAGGATTTAAATCTGTTTGTACGATAAACTCTAATTCACTCGTATATGCGCACTTTATATGATATTTAGCAAGATCTATATACTCCCGTAATTCTTTACATGCGCTTGCCTTACTTTCTAACATATGAATAAACTGGGCATACCCATCCAAGTGAGATTTCTTTTGAAAAATCGAGCTTTGAAATGCGCAAGAAATATCATGGATCTTTCTCGCTTCCTTTCCGAAGGCTTTTGCGATAGCTTCTGTACAATGTGTAATATGTTCTCCTTCAATCCAATTAGACAATACAAATCGGTATTGTTCACCATTCCAAGTAACAATCATAAATGAATCTCCTGCCCTATTCTTGTTCATTTGCATAAAAGGAATTCCATGCTTGCGTAAATAATACGTAAAGCGTACTTGCTCTATTAGTTGTTCGTTTGATAACGCCCCAAAGGCTGGATTGATTGTTCGCTTGCTATTTATAAACCTTGCGGAATACCGCTTTCCATTTACCCTAATTTTATAGTGTAAATCTGGATTCCAACTATCATTATGTAATTCTTCTTCCACTGCTAGTGAATGAATTTCTTCAAAATAATTTATTAATATGTCTTTTATTATGTGTTTCATTCTATTCTCCTTACATGTAACAACCCTCGATGATAGGTTTGTAAAATACACTTAATTTAATCAAAAGAAAAATAATATCCTACGTAATTAAACACATTTGTAAAGCCTACATTTTCTACGACGGCCACAGAAGGTTTATTTAATTCCATACAGTCCCAATATGGAATGATATTATTCTCCAAACACTCTTTTACGAAACTATGAGCTATCGTTTGAGCTAATTTTCTCCCCTGATGCTCCTCTATTGTTTCAATATCTATACAGTGTATATTTTCAAATACAAATCCTGAAAAACAAACACTCACAATTAGATCACCATAAACAATGCAATAACCGATTCCTTCATTGAAAAAACAATCCGGTGAAGACCAAAACTCTAAAATTTTTGATTGTAAAAAATCAATGTTCTTAAATGTCTTATTATTATTTTCATAGAGAGCTTTACTCATTTTCAGCACAGTATATCCCTGTTCAAATTTAGGCTCATGATGATTTTCATAATCCTCTTTTCTTAGCATATACACTCTTTGATTCCAACTCTTTAAGTTACGGTGCTGAAATATTCTTTCGATTGTTTTATTCCACTTTGAATGATTCCCGATTCCTTCAAAGCAATCTAGTCCTGCTGTCCTCGCCTCAGGTACTATTACATGATTAATAAAACGATTCATTTCTTTATTAAACTCTTCATTTTCAGCATCTCCAATAAAGAAGAAGCCATCATTATTCCCTAACCAAATGAGTCCCGAATTAGGAGAAGTCTCGTTATCTACAAATATTCGACCAGGATTCACTCCCGTAATTACAGCTTTGACTTCTAATTGTCCGTGTTCATTTATTAAACTGCTACATTTATAAAAATCATTCTTACTTAATTCAGAAATCATAAGTTAAACCACCTTTCCGAAACCAATCTATTCTAACTTTATCATTTCATCAGAATATTCTCTATTTAATTTAGTATTTTTTGTAAATCAATGTAGTCGGCTTTATGTATAAAAAAAGCCAATCTCCTATGCAATAGAAGATTGACTCTTTTCTTTATTTACTCCCCTGTTTCAGAAAAGCACTTTATACGTTCACCAATTTCATCACGCACACGTTGAAATTCAGACCATTCTTTTCCTGCTGGATCATCAAATCCCCAGTGAACACGATTCACATGCGGCGGAGTAGATGGACAGACAGCATCTGCATGACTACAAAGCGTAACGACTAAATCAGCACTATTTAAAATGTTTGCATCAATTATATCTGATGTTTGATTTGTTATGTCGATATTTACTTCGTTCATTGCTTTAATTGCGTTTGGATTTACTCCATGTGCTTCGATTCCTGCAGAATAAACATTCCACTTATCTCCTAAATATTTCTTTCCCCATGCTTCTGCCATTTGGCTTCGGCATGAATTTCCTGTGCATAAAAAGTAAATTGTCTTTTTGTTTTCCATGTTGTTTTCCACCTTTGTTTTTAAGTTGATTGATCATTAAAATATTTTCGTTTAAACCAAAAAGCGACGTTTACAAGTGCAATCATGACAGGTACTTCAACTAAAGGACCGATAACAGCTGCAAATGCTGCGCCTGAATGAATACCAAACACACCAACTGCCACAGCAATCGCTAATTCAAAGTTATTACTACCTGCTGTAAATGCTAACGTTGTAGTCACCGGATAGTTTGCACCAATTTTTCTTCCCATAAAGAAAGAAACAAAAAACATCACAATAAAATAGATGAATAACGGAATCGCTATTCTTACTACATCTAGTGGCACGCTAACAATCATCTCCCCTTTTAAAGAAAACATAATGATGATTGTAAATAGCAATGCAATCAATGTAAGTGGACTAATCTTAGGTATAAACACCTTTTCATACCACTGTCTTCCTTTTAACTTAACTAGTACAAAGCGTGTCAACATACCTGCTATAAAAGGAATTCCCAAATAGATAAATACTGATTTTGCTACTTCTATCATTGTAATATCGACAATAGCACCTTCAATCCCTAACCATTCTGGAATTACGGTTACAAACAAGTATGCATAAACAGAGAAAAATAACATTTGAAATACCGAGTTAAAAGCCACTAAACCTGCCGCATACTCTTTATCCCCATCAGCAAGATCGTTCCAAACAATTACCATTGCAATGCAACGTGCCAATCCAATCATAATGAGACCAACCATGTATTCTGGCTTATCAGGAAGGAAAATAATTGCTAAAACAAACATAAGTACAGGTCCGATAATCCAGTTTTGTACTAAAGATAAAACCAACACTTTTACATCTTTAAATACTCGGCCCATTTCCTCATAGCGGACTTTCGCTAATGGTGGATACATCATTACAATTAAACCAACAGCAAGCGGGATAGACGTTGTTCCCACTTGTAATGTATTCAGTCCATCTACTACACTAGGAAACACAAACCCTAAACCAATCCCAACAGCCATCGCTAGAAAAATCCATAGTGTTAAATATCGGTCTAGAAAAGATAAACGTTTCATTTTATTTTCCATCTCCTATTAACAACAAGAATTTTTTTCTACTACGTTAGAAGTCGTGCAACAAGATGGATCTTCTATTTTTTGAACATCACTATGTGCTTTCGTATAAAAGAACTCCCACTCATTCCCATCAGGATCCGTTACCCAAAACTTATCTTGAACCGCATAGCAACAAGTCGTATCCATCTCATCACGCGCAAAGAAACCTTCTTTTTCTAATCGCTCTTTATGTAATGTAATTTCTTCAGCTGTCTCTACTTGGAAACCGAAATGATTCACCTGATTTCCTTTCACTTCATCTCGTACGTTCAGCGTAAAATTAAGTCCTGGCGTCTCTAATAAAAATTTTGCATAATCCGTTTTCACCTTAACTGGCGATACACCAAATACCTTTTCGTAAAATTCAATAGACTTCTCTAAATTCGTAACATTTATACCAACGTGAACATATCTCATACCTTATTCCTCCTCTTTACATGTTATTAATCAAGTTTTTTTGATTAATAGTGCAAAATTTTAACAACAGCTTCCTTTGCCTGTTTTTCTAAAGATACAGCACAATTCTTCTGATAATAAATTATTTACTTCCGCATCATTTAAATCATAATAACTCCACGTGCCCTTTGTTTCTTTTACAATTAAACCTGCGTCTAATAAAATCTTTAAATGATAGGACAACTTAGATTGCGTCATTTCAAAAATCTCTGTTAAATCACATACACACGTCTGGCCTCGCTGGCAAAGTTCATACATGATTTCTAAACGCTTCTGATCCGCCAACGCTTTAAATTTTTTCTCATAGAGCTTAAAATCTTGTGCCACTGTAGTTCCCTCTCCCTTCATCAACTTTTTTTGATGTTTATAGTATATACGCTAGTGCGTTCATTATGCAACTTATTAATCAAGTTTTTTTGATTAATATAACATTCTCTTCTTTCCCATAACAAAATTTAAAAGTTATCGAATAGTAAATGGAGATGAACTGCTTTCTATTAAACGCTTCATCCTTCTATTATCTCAGTCCCCTCTTTTCCCATCTTGTAGATAATATACTTGTAGTTCCTTAATAAGCAAATCATTGTATCTGAATGTATTTACATAATAGAAAAAATAGTACGTTATCCTTACTATGATTCTCATAAATAGGATAACGTACTATTTTTATACGAAATAAAGACCCTTTGAAGAACCTTCTCATTTCTCAATTGATTTAACATAAAGTTCTGTTATGGAACTAAAATTAGACCTTCAAACAACCATACTGCGCCTTCTTCATTTGGTAAAGTATTATTTATTAACAAATTTAATATAATCCGGTCTAGTATAAGGTTCACCTCAAAAATTATCCTTCCTTTAAATCTGTAAGGAGGTCATTCTTCCATGCAATTGTATTCAGATAAGAACCTCTAATTCTAAACATATCCAAGTTGTAACAAATATTGTATTTATTTTCGTTCGTGAATTTTATGTCCAATTTATTAAAGTGACTACCGATATGAAAAGCAAGAAAATACTCATGCCAATCTGAATAGGAGTTTTGAGCAAGTTTTGCCGCTTGTATCATATAATGCTCCGCTTCTTTTTTAGATAAATAACCTAATCTTTTACCAATTCGACTTAAACAAATACACCATGCATAATCAAATGCAGCAATCCCAGCATCAGGTAGCATGTGCAATGAGTAATTCACAACGTACATTTTTTCATCGTTTGATTGTCTTGGAAGTAATAGCTTTCGCTGTGCTTCTGAAAGAGGAGTTAATTGATTGTGCATAGTTTGAAATTCTTGGCGCGATCCTTCTTTTAATAGCCACTCAATCATTTCTTTTAATTGTTCCGGTTCGGTACAATCAAATCTTCGTAATTGTGCTTTCAAAAACTTTTTCCCAAGTATACGGTCTCTTATAAATGTAAATTCATATTTTGTAAAATAATGAATAAGAAGATAAGTATCCATACATATTGTAGACATGCATCGAAAATATTGTTCTACCTGTTTTTTCTTTCTTGAAACGAACACTTAAGCTCCTCC
Source organism: Bacillus sanguinis (assembly GCF_018332475.1). GTDB lineage: Bacteria > Bacillota > Bacilli > Bacillales > Bacillaceae_G > Bacillus_A > Bacillus_A sanguinis. The sequence goes on from NZ_BOQB01000026.1 coordinate 11,431, forward strand.
TTATATTTTGATTTTCAGTCTATAAAACTTCCATGCTTCCCAAACAACTGGAAGAAGAAGGATATATTTGAAAGGTAATCGCGTAATAATAGCAAGAATAAAAAATAAAATATACACCCAAGTACGCCTTAAAAACATGCCACTATACATCAATATCCAACCAAATACATAAGCCATTGTAAACCCTGGTTTATTTGGTTTCTTTCCCCTTTGTGCCATAAATGAATTGAAATATGAGAGAAACTCAACATGGTTTATATCTATTTGTAAAGCATCCTGCACTATTTTTTCAGCTTTCTCTATTTCTCCCACTTTTTCTAAACATTTTGTCATCCAGAGCATCGCATCCATATGCTCTGGATGGACAGAAAGAAGATGTTCACAATCTTTGATAGCATCATGAAATTGACCAAGATTATGCTGAATATGAGCACGATATAATAATGCATCTGGGTCATCTTTATCAATCAACAGAATATTGCTAAATGCTTGTAATGCCTTCTCCTTATTGTCTATACGTAAATAATAAATACCTTGCATACGTAATAATTCAGGGTCCCTTTGATACATTGCAAACGCGCGATCCAGTTCTTCTTTTACATCTTCTAATTCATCCGCTATCAGTTTCCTTTGTATTTCTTCTCGTATATAGAAATACAACTCAAAATCTAAATCAGCAGTTTTTTCAAAGATATCATAACGCATTTCTTTTTCGCCGCTAATTCTTTCTAATAAAAATTGAATTGTATTTTCTCCATATTCATTTACTAAATCATTTCTTTGCTCGCTGAATCGAAATACTTGATCGATTAATTCCCAAATCGAATGTGGGAAGTGATAATGATATAAGAAAAATTCAATTAACTGATCTTGTAGTGCTGCTGCATATTGAACATCCCATATCACATCTGAACGCAATATTTCCTCCCAATTCCCCTGCTCTATCCGTGCAAAGAAATTATCATAAAGCATCTCAACACTTTCCATGAATGTATAGACTGGATGTTCAGCAATTGTAGTAGTAGCAATTTCCGCATCACTATCAGTCCATGGAGAAAATACAAGTTCCCTATCAGAAGCATTCATTTCATCTATTTGAATCGACGGCTTATCTTTCATATTTTTCGCACTTTTCACTGCCTCGTCAAACGCTTCTCTTAATCTTTGATATCCTTCGGGGTCATCTTCTGGATGATGTATTTTCAGGAGTTTTGCATAAGCTTTTTTAATCACTGAAATATCGTCAGTAGGTTCAATCTCCAATGTATTCCAAATACTCATTAGCGATTTGCCCACCTTTCCATACTTTCAATATGTTCTTTTAATATACTGGAAGCTTCTTTAATCTTTTTATCATTTTGCGTTGTAAGCACGCTCTCAAATTGTTGCAGTAATATAGAAATCTTTTTGCGTTCATCACCAAGTAACTCTTCATAAAGCCTTTCGCACTTTGCAAGAAGAAGTCGATTTTCTTCTCTATCTCTCGGATGAATTTTAATATCTCTTAACTCTAAAAGTCTCTTTTCTATTTCTGCATCTGTAAGATTTCCAGCGTTTTGCTGTATGATCGTTCTTTTCTTTTCTCCAGTTGATGTACTTATTACCTCAACTTCAAGAATGCCATTAATGTCGTATGTATAACGAATATCAACCGACTCATTTCCAGCAGGAGCAGGAGGAATCTTAATTTTGAGCTCACCTAGTTTTAAATTATTTACTACCCTACGGTTTTCCCCTTGATAAACATCAATAGTTATAAATTGTTGTTTATCCTTTACTGTATATAGTCGCTCCACCTTACTTACAGGAATTGGTGTATTTCTCTCTATAATAGGGAAGAAGTACCCAGACTCTGACTTACCATCTCCAAATTCTTGAACAACACTTGTTCCTAAAGAATATGGACAGACATCGGTTAAAATCACTTCTTCTAAAGCCTTATTTCGTTCTTTTAAGGCAACTTGAATTGCAGCACCTAAAGCAACTGTTTCATCTGGATTTATATTTGCATAAGGCATACGCCCAAACATTTTAGAAATAACAGATTTCACAAGAGGCATTCGAGTAGCTCCACCAATTAAAATTACAGCATCTAAATCATTCGGGTTTAACGAAGCATCGCGAAGAGCACGTTCAATTGGATAACGAAGACGTAACAGTAGTGGCGTTACAATTTTTTCGAATTCCCCCCTATTTATACTCGTTTCATATGTTTGATTATGAATCACAACATTCATAGTCGCAGCTGATTCATTACACAAAGTAAGCTTACAACGTTCTGCTTGTGTATAAATTAATGATAATGTTTTTGAATCCAGTGAATCTGGATCTAGTTGATGCGATTCTAGGAAGAAGGTCATTAAACTTCTTGTGAAATCTTCACCACCAAGATAATTATCACCAGCAATAGATTTTACATCCATTATCCCTTCAAACAATTCCAAAATGGAAACATCAAAAGTTCCTCCACCTAAATCAAATACAAGAAATTTTGTTTCCGATTCTTCTTGGTATAAGCCATAAGCAATTGCCGCAGCCGTTGGTTCGCTAATAAGACGTTCTACTGTTAATCCTGCTATTTCCGCTGCACGTTTCGTTGACTTTCTCTGCGTATCGTTGAAATAGGCAGGGACACTAATTACAGCACCGGTAACCTCTTCATTTAAATACGCTTCTGCGTCTTGTTTCAAAGATTTAATAACAAAAGATGATAACTCTTCAGATGAAAAAGTATATGTACCCAGCTCATATTTTTTCTCTGTTCCTATAAAACGTTTAAAAGTTGCTGCTGTCAGTTGTGGATGAGTAATTAGTCGCTCTTTCGCAATACGCCCAACTAAAATTTCACCCGTTTCATCAACGCTAACTACCGATGGTGTGAGAAATTCACCTAAAACATTGGGAATAAGCGTTGCACCATCTTCCGACCATGTTGCTACTAAACTATTAGTTGTCCCTAAATCAATTCCAATTATCGCCATACTAATCCCCTCTCTTTTTACTATATTTTACTATACCATTATAAATAGGAAAAGTATGTAAGAAACTAATAATACTAAACTTTCATAATATAAAAAACCTATTTTAACGTAGTTAATTCCTTAACCTTCCTCCCGTTCTGTTCTCATAAAAAGCGAGGGTAACCGCTACTCGCTCAAATTTCATTTAAAAATAAACATATAAGGTACACTCTAAAAGCAATGTGTACGTTAAATCCCCTTCCTGAACTTTATCACTTCTACAAAATTACACATACAAAAACGCTATTCTCTCCTATGATTCAACGAAAAAAAATAGCGTTTTTAAATAGTATTTTATTAGCTTATTATTGATTTACAAGCTTCTTTACTAATTCATCATTCATTATGCATAGTTGTGTTTGAAATCATACGAAATACTTTCACATAGAAAACTGCACTAACAAGGGCACAAAGTAGTATAATTCCGAACACAACGCTTGGAGATAACCATGTAGAAAATACAATCATAATAGGTGCAATAAAGCGCCCGATGGTAAATTGTAAATTAGATGCTGCCATATATTGTCCTCTAGCATTTTCAGGTGCATATTTACTGACAAAACTATGTACAACTGGCGAACGAATCAATTCGCCAATTGTTAATATTGCCATAAACCCGAACAGTAGCCATATATTCGTTGTGAGCCCTATTAAAAACATACCCGTTCCAAATAAAACATTAGAGATAAGTAAAACGTTTCTGTCGCCCCAATTCTCAAAGTATTTTGCAACAGGTAGAGAACATAAAACAAATAAGATTCCATTCAATCCCATCATCCATCCGAAAATTTGAGTATTACTCAAAGAGAAAGAACCAGTATTCCATGAGAAAAGAGATTGAGTTGGTACAAATTCCTTTACATATAATGCAAGATAAAGATCTAACTGCATAAAAGCTATCATAATCAATACTCCAGCAACTATATAAAGAGAGAAAATTTTATCGCTAAAAATCTTTATATAATTATTCCATTGTTCTTTAAAGATTTTCGATATTTTGTTTTTGTGCCCATCATTTTTAGAAGCTTCGGGCAACGTTTCTCTAATTATGAAATAAATTGCTATAAAATAAATAAATGTAACAATTGTACAAGTCCATAACAATTCACTTCGATAATGAAAGAAGAAAAATGAACCTAACACCGGTCCAAATACAGCACCAATATTATTTGCTGTAACAAAAGTGGCAAAGACTACCCTTCTATCCTTTTCTGGCACTATATCAGCTATCATTGCAGAACTTGCTGGACTGTATATCGCCCCACTAATTCCAATACCGATATAGGCTAAATAATTAATCCAATGTGAATGCGATAAGGCAAAAACCGCAAACATTGCTACCTGTATAATGGTGCCTAAAAGCATGACCGGGCGGCGTCCTAATCGATCAGCTAAATATCCACCTAATAAATTACCTATTATGCCTACAAGCGGTATAATTGCCATTAAAACCCCACCGATAGTTTTACCAAAAGCATCACTATAGTATATTGCCATAAACGGAAAATACATCCAAAACAATGTGTTGAACATAGTTTCGCCAATCAATCTAGTTTTTAAATTTCTATCCCATGATAACCATTTCAACGTAATACATCCCCTATTTTAACTTGTCTATTATTTACTATGCGTTCGATAAACTGTCAGTCCAAAGAAAACATAATAACATAAAATGAATTTATTTTACAAATTAATATAGGAATCTAAACTTTGATTAAAATAAAATTCCTAGTTACTTATAAGAATATATTTTTTGGGATACCTCAATTCATTCGCTTAATAGCTATAGGCTGTTTTCCGTCTATAAACAAAACCCTCCAGAAACATCTAAAATTTGCCCTGTTACCCAGCGGCTATCAGAAGAAGCAAGGAATGCTACTGCATCTGCAATATCTTCAACTTGCCCTATTCGTCCGAATACAGATGAATTCGTAGCAAAACTTCGTATTTCTGGATTATCTAGCAATTTCGCATTTATATCTGTCTTCGTATATCCAGGCATAATTGTATTCACTGTTATACCTCTTTCTCCGAGGTGTTTAGCTAGAGGCAGTGTCATCGTATTTAGTGCACCTTTACTTAAACCGTATGCAATTGAGCCTGTAAAACCAAGTCGTACTTCAGCTGATGAAATGTTAATAATACGCCCTTCTGCTCGTAGTAATGGCAATGTTTGCTGAATTAAAAAGAACGGCGCCTTAATATTTACAGCCATAATTTCATCAAAAATTTCTTCTGTCGTATTTTCAATCGTCCCTTGTGTACCTATCCCTGCATTGTTTACTAAAATATCAATCTCTGATGCACCAACTCTTATTTGTAATTCATTCTTTAATTGTTCTACTAGCTTCTTGACACCATCAATTGAATTGAGTTCTGCTTCAATTAAGAATGCCTTTCCTCCATTAGATTCAATCTCACGAATTGTTTCATCTGCAGCTGCCTTATTTCGGCCGTAGTGAATCGCAACTAATGCACCGTCGTTTGCCAATCTCATCGCAATCGCACGACCAATACCGCGACTCGCCCCTGTTACTAACGCTACTTTCCCATCAAGATTCTTCATTTTTTCCATCCTTCCTAAATTTCCGTTTGATAAAAACCTATACTTATATTTTCATGTAAACACCAATCATTTTAAATATAAATTTATAGGTAATTCAATTCATTCGCTTATGATATTATAGTTATAATTCATGATTTACTTTAGAAAACAAAATAAGGAGGCTACACAATGCAAAACACAGTAAAACTGGATGAAATCGATCATAAGATTATGAACTTGTTGTATGAAAATGCGAGAATTTCCGTTTCAGAAATAGGCCGAATTATATCCATGACGCAACCTGCTGTAAAAGAACGTATTAATAAACTTGAAGATCAAGGAGTTATAGCGGCTTATCGAACAAAATTTGAGCCTTCCAAAATTAATAAAAACATTCAAGCATTCATCATGTTTAAAACGAGCCAATGCTCTGATTTTATCCAATATTGTAATGCCGCTCCTGAAGTAACAGATTTATATCGAATTAGCGGAGAGTTTAATTATATGATGAAGGTCATGAGCGACTCGATGGATTCTCTCGCTGCATTTTTAGACTCGTTAATGCAATTTGGATTATCATCTCCTTTAATTGTTTTAAAGAGTGAGTTTGAGGAAAAATTGTCGTTCTGATAAAGGGATACGTATTATCCCCCGTTAACAGTAAAAGATTTTCCTTTATGAGAAAAACCAACAAAATCAATGATTAGTAAACAAAAAAAGAACATTGATATTTCAATGTTCTTTTTTATATCTCTACTTATTAATTAGATTGTGCTTCGAAAAGAGCCCCTTAATCCCCTTATCCCTGATTTCTCTGCGCCTCTCTAAACTCCTCCTTCACCTTCTCTAACAACCCTTCTTCTGTAATTAATCGATACGCTGTATTTGCTAGTGCTTTTGCGGATGTAATTAACGCTTTATCTCCTAATTCTGAACGTGCTGCCTCTCTAAATTCATTCGTATGTGCAATTAAATCATCTGGACCTATTTTAATGTACGGATGGATTGTTGGTACGACTTGACTGACGTTTCCTGCGTCTGTTGAGCCGATGCCAAATCTTTCTTTACGATTTACGTCTTCGCCTTGTAATTCTAGTTCTTCGGCTACGACTTCGTTAAATGTTTTTGTTACGAGTAATTCATCGATCTCATTTTGGAATTGATGGATTTTTACTTTCGTACCTGTTGCTAGCGCTGCCCCTTGTGCGATGTTTTTCACTTTCTCTGTTACTTCCGCACATCTTTTTCGCGTTGCTGCACGAATGAAGAACCTTGCTGCGGCGTAGTCAGGAATAATGTTAGGTGCTTTTCCTCCTTCTGTAATAACGCCATGAATCTTCACATCTGACGGAAGTTGCTGACGAAGTGCATTAATACTGTTATACAGCTGAATAACCGCATCTAATGCGTTAATCCCTTCTTCAGGTGAAGCTGCAGCATGAGCTGTTTTTCCGTAAAAATGAAAATCAAGTGGATCAACTGCTAGTGAAGGACTCGTTGTTGCTGTTTTTCCGCTCGGATGAATCATAAGTGCCGCATCAATATCTTTAAATAAACCTGCTTTTACATAGCTCGCTTTCGCACTACCGTTTGGTCCTCCTTCTTCCGCCGGGGTACCGAACACAACCACTTCTCCGCCAATTTCTTCAAGCGTTTCTGATAATGCGATCGCTGCCGCAACGCTAATTGTGCCAATTAAATTGTGACCACACGCATGACCTAGCCCTGGTAAAGCGTCATACTCAGCTAAAAATGCGATAACTGGCCCTTGTTTTCCTGAACTTTTTCGCGCGATAAATCCTGTTTCATGTCCAGCTATATTATGTTGTAGTTGAAATCCTGCACTTCCTAGCAATAAACTCAACGTTCTTGATGCGTAAAACTCTTGGTTACCAATTTCCGGATTCGCATGAATATTATGACTTGTTTCTATGTACTTTTCCTTATTTCTTTCAATACTCTCTTCAATTGTTTTTCTTTGTGACGTTACTCCTGTCGCTCCCATTTTTCTTCCCCCTTATATTTTCACGTAAAAAAGCCTCTTTCTAAAAGATAGAAAGAGGCTTCTGCATATACAGTCAAAATGAGCTTCTTTCTTATCTTTCAAGTTACCTTGCTGGAATTGGCACAGTATTCATAACGAATCCGCTGCCGAGGTATCATAGGGCCAGTCCCTCCACC
>NZ_BOQB01000027.1 GCF_018332475.1 Bacillus sanguinis
TATACTGTGTTCACAGTATTTACATCCTCCCATAATATTCAGAAAACTCCAGAGTGATTTGATTTCTAGATTTAAAGTAATAGAAAAAATATCGTATTTTGTTTTGTAGTTTTATAAAATGCTTATGTTGATGGAGAAGGAGAGGTACCCCTTAATGATTAAACAACATGTATTTAAATCTTCATATGTTTTGTGTTTTTATCCATATCTATTGTAAGATTATATAGGGTTCTCCTAATAAGCTGTTATAATGGCTTTTTTTAGGGGTTTCATATTTATAAATCGTAAAATATTTTTTTGAGATAATTTTTATGTAACTAAGTTATATTGAAGTAGAGGTGAACCATCGGTGAAGCAGGTGTTAGTAATTAAGAATGAAAGGTCTTTAGCGAAGAAAATCGTAAGCGGTCTAACGCAAGAAGGCTATTTCATTTTAAAACTTCACAATGAAAACCAAGGTTTAAATATAGTATATGAACAAGATTGGGATATTATCATATTGGATTGGGATTCATTAAGTATATCGGGACCAGAAATTTGCAGGCAAATACGACTTGTTAAAACGACACCAATCATTATTGTGACTGATAACATTTCTAGCAAGGATTGCATAGCGGGGTTACAAGCAGGAGCAGATGATTATATTAGAAAACCATTTGTGAAAGAAGAATTAGTAGCAAGAGTTCAAGCTATTTTAAGAAGAAGTGACTATAATCAGCAAAATGAGATAAACTTTTTTCAGTTTAAAGATCTCTTTGTTGATGCATCTAGCAATATTGTGAAAAAAGATGGTAAAACCCTCTCGCTTACGAAGCGTGAGTACGATTTACTTTTATTTTTAATCAAAAATAAAAATACAATATTGAGCCGTGAAATGCTTTTGAATCAGGTTTGGGGATATAACGTAGTAGTAAATCCAAATGTAGTAGACTTATATATTGGGTATGTAAGAAAAAAGTTAAAATGTGAGAAGAAAGACAGATATATTCAAACGATACATGGTAGAGGCTATTCAATGGTTGATTGATAAAAATAAGATAATAGAAAAAACGAGTAAAACTATTACATTCAGTTTTACTCATTTTTTTATTAAATATGATATTCAAATAGTTTCTGAGAAATATTAGCTATTAATGGGTGTGTTTTGTAAGGGAAGTCGCTTATCTATTAGTTATTGTGGAGGGAGGACTCTCTCTCTCTCTCATTCGTTGAGAAAGTATTTAATGAAGGTAAACCAACATGCCTGACTTCACATATTACTTTTTGATCTTGATTTTATGAATTCACACCATTCACAAGATTTTCACATAATTAACGACTATACTTATTATCAGGATGTTCAAATGAAAATGATTATCAATAGCAATTTAGATGTATAAAAGTTACTATCTAATTTAATCTATGGACTTTATCATTTTCGAACTAAATTACATAATAAGGAGTATACGTATGAAAAAAACTATGCTTTTAAAATTAGTAAGTATTCTAGCAATTTTCACTTTAATGTTAGTAGCTTGCTCAGATTCAGGTAAAGAAACTTCGAAGGCTACTAAAGATAATAGTGGTGATAAGCCAAAAACGGTTGAAATCACTGATGCACATGGAAAGGTTACTGTTCCTGTAAATCCAAAGAATGTAGTTGCTTTAGATAATAGAACTTTTGAAACTTTAGCTGATTGGGGAATTAAATTAGCGGCTGCTCCAAAGGATATCATGCCTGCAGATTCAGCATATAAAAAGGATGAAAAAGTTCAAAATATTGGGAATCACCGTGAGCCAAATCTTGAAATTATTGCAGCGGCAAACCCTGAACTTGTAATCGTTGGTCAAAGATTTGCTGATCATTACGAAGAAATCAAAAAATTAGTGCCAGATGCAGCTGTTATTGATCTTAATTTTGATGTTTCTGAGAAGGCTACTAAGCCTGGAGAAAACTTAGTAAAAGGACTTAAAGACTCTACAACTACTTTAGGCAAAATCTTTGCTAAAGATAAAGAAGCTAAACAATTAGTAGCTGATTTTGATAAATCTATTGAAAAAGCAAAATCTGCTTATAACGGAAAAGATAAAGTGATGAGTGTTATCGTTACTGGTGGAAATATTGGCTTTGCTGCGCCGCACTCTGGTCGTGTTTGGGGACCAATGTATGACATTTTCGGTTGGACTCCAGCATTAGAAGTATCTAATTCTACTGCAGGTCATAAAGGTGATGACGTTTCTGTTGAAGCTATTGCACAAACAAATCCTGATTGGCTTTTCGTATTAGATCGTGATGCTGCAACATCTGATGCAGCTAAGTCAACACCTGCTAAGGATGTTATTTCTAAATCACCAGCTCTTCAAAACACAACTGCTGTTTCTAAACAACAAGTTGTTTATGCACCAGAAGATACTTACACAAATGAATCAATTCAGACTTATGTAGAGTTATTTGGAAATCTTGCAAAAACTTTAGCTAAGTAGTGTAAAGGGGTACGAAACAGTGTCAAAAAATATGATTTCTAGGGTTGAGAATATTTCTCAACCCCAGTTTTATAATCACAATAAAATATGGACAAAACCTTTTATAATAGCGGTTATAGTTGTTATAATTTTAGGGATTATATCACTGTTTACTGGAGTTTATGATATACGTGGACAAGAGGATGGAATGGAGATGTTTTTCATCACTCGTGTTCCGAGAACAGTTGCATTAATGCTTACTGGAGCTGCAATGGCGATGGCAGGACTCGTCATGCAACTCATTACACAAAATCGCTTTGTTGAACCTACTACAACGGGGACGATTGAATGGTCAGGCTTAGGCCTGCTTTTTGTGTATTTACTATTTCCTGCCCCGACTTTAGTTCAAAGAATGACTGGTGCAATCATTTTTTCTTTTATAGGAACTATGATTTTCTTTCTATTTTTAAGAAGAGTTAAGCTTCGCTCATCTTTAATTGTTCCGATTATTGGATTGATGCTTGGAGCAGTTATTTCTGCAGTGTCTACTTTTTTGGGACTCCTTTTTCAAATGACGCAAAGTATTGAAACTTGGTTTGTAGGTTCATTTGCTAACATTCAGGTGGGAAGATATGAATATTTATGGCTAATTGTTATCATTACTTTGCTTATTTTTATGTATGCGAATAGATTGACTTTAGCTGGACTAGGAGAAGATGTCGCAACAAGCCTTGGCGTTAATTACAATAGAATTGTTCTTTTTGGGACTGCTCTTATCTCTGTTGCTGTTGGAATTGTTGCAGCTGTTATTGGACACTTACCTTTCTTAGGATTAATTGTGCCAAATATTGTTTCCATGTTTAGAGGTGATGATCTTAGAAGTAATTTACCTTGGGTTTGTGTGATTGGAATGGGGACAATCACTGCCTGTGACATCATTTCTCGAACAATTATAAAGCCTTTTGAAGTCCCTGTTTCTTTAATACTTGCAACAGTGGGAGCGGTCGTGTTTATTACTATTCTATTGAGACAAAGAAAACCAAGGAGGCTGCGATGATCACATTAGAATATAAAAATAAAGAAAATGTCGAAATCGATTCTAGCCTTCATAATGCAAGTAGATCAGCTAGTGCTTTTCGTTCTAAGAAGGAAGCAAGACGTTATTGGATTTTACTCATAACATTGATTGCTTTAGGTCTCCTTTCTTCATATGGACTTTTAGTTTATAACAACCCAGTTCCGATAGATTCACCTTCTTTTATCCCAGTTGTTCAGAGAAGGATAGTAGCTATCGTTGCAATGATTATTGCTGCAGTTTGCCATAGCTTGGCGACAGTTGCGTTCCAATCTATTACGAATAATAAGATTATTACTCCTTCACTTTTAGGTTTCGAATCACTTTATTCAGCAATTCAAACGAGTACAATATTTTTCTTTGGTGCTAGTGCATTAATAAACTTTAATGGAATTGGATCATTTTTATTTCAAGTTGTTGTGATGGTCTTCATGAGTTTGATACTTTATGGATGGTTACTTTCCGGTAAATACGGGAATTTACAACTTATGCTTTTAGTTGGAATTATTATTGGTACCGGGCTAAATTCTGTGTCAACTTTCATGAGAAAACTACTTGCGCCTTCAGAATTTGATATTTTACAAGCGAGATTATTTGGTTCTGTTAATCATGCAGACCCTGCATATTTTCCTATTGTAATTCCCATGATTATAATTGTAGCAGTATTAATTTTTGCTCATTCTAAGAAGTTGAATGTTTTGTCATTAGGGAAGGATGTTGCTACTTCTTTTGGAGTTAAATATCAACCTAGTGTCATTTATACGCTTGTATTAGTAGCTATTTTGATGTCTATCTCAACAGCTCTAATTGGGCCACTTACGTTCTACGGCTTTTTAGTAGCAACTTTGAGTTATCAGGCGGCGTCAACTTATGATCATAGATATATTTTCCCAATGGCTTTTGCTATAGGATTTTTAATAATGACGAGTGCATACTTTTTAATGTATCATGTATTCCATGCTCAAGGTGTAGTTTCAGTTATTATTGAATTATTTGGTGGAATCATATTCTTAACTATAGTTTTAAGGAAGAGGGCTTTATGATAAAAATTGATAATGTTAAAAAGTTCTATACTGATAAGGTGAAAATAGGACCTTTGGATATTGAAATACCAAAAGCGGGCTTTACTTCTTTAATTGGACCGAATGGGGCTGGAAAGTCAACGACACTTTTGATGATTGGTAGACTTTTGGATATGGATGAAGGTCAAATCCAAGTAGCGAATATGGATGTTTCTGAATCCAAATCAAAAGACTTAGCAAAAGTTTTGACTATATTGCGACAAGAAAATCATTTTGTAACGAGGCTTACTGTTAGACAACTAGTTGGATTTGGACGCTTTCCGTATTCAAAGGGAAGATTAACTAAAGAGGATGAAGTTATTATTTCTAAATATATCGACTTCCTAGATTTAACTAATTTAGAGAATAGATATTTAGATGAGCTTTCTGGTGGTCAAAGACAAAGGGCATATGTAGCTATGGTATTGTGCCAAGAGACTGAATATGTGCTGTTGGACGAGCCTCTGAACAACCTTGATGTTGCTCGTTCTGTCCAAATGATGGAGCATTTGAGACGTGCGGCTAATGAATTTGGAAGAACAATTTTGACTGTTATGCATGACATAAATTTTGCAGCTAAATACTCTGATAAAATTTGTGCTATGAAAGATGGACAAATTGCTGCTTTTGGAACAGTAGAAGAAGTTATGGACCCAACACTTTTGACAGATATTTTTGAAACAAAAATAGAGATTATTAAGGGCCCTTATGGACCAATTGCTGTTTATTAGTTACAAAATTTCCTATTAACAATTGAAATAAAAGTTTCAATTGGAGGAACAACATTATACCCAACTGCCAGTATTAGTCATTAGGTATAAAAAGCGCCCTGTAAGCAGGGCGCTTTTTTACTTAGTTATAAATTTTACTCTTTCCAAAACTGTTCTAGCAAAATAACGATCATAGTACCTACGAGTAATCCGTTACTTAAAACATATTTTAAGGAAGAAGGAACTCCGCTAAATGCACTTTCTGGAAGAAACATTATACCCAAACTGATTAATAATGAAATTCCTAATATAGTGAATCGGCGTTGATTTAATTCTTCGCGTAAAATGGATTGAAATGAAATGCCTATGACTTGGACAAATGTTGCTAAAAGTGCAGCATTAGCAATAGGTCCTGGTAGCAAGGATATAAAGCTTACAATTGAGGGGATAAAAGAAATACCCGCTAATATAAGACTTGCTATAAGGAACGACTTCACTTTTCTTTGTCCTGTTAGTTGGATAAATCCTGCCGATGCAGGTAATGGTACAATTCCAATTGTAGAGAACAACGACGAGATAATATGTGATATACCTCCGACCCATACACCACGGTTCAGTGTTTGCTTTTCATCTTCTTTAGATAACGGAGCCACTTGTTTTACAGCCGAAATAGCAGCGATTGTATTTGCAACTAAAAGAAATGTAAATAAAGTTGCAGTTAGAGTCATTCCAATATCGAATCTAGGTGTACCCCAAGCAAATATCTCTGGTAACTTAACTAGCGTTGTGTGCGAAGGTATATGAGATGATTTTCCTAATACTGCATATAAAAGCCAACCGCATGAAATTCCAAGTAATACAGCGTAACTTTTCATCCATCCTTTCCCTTTAATTGATAAGAAAGTAATAAGGGCAAAAACAAAGAGCGCAATAGTAGCTGTTGTATAGTCAGGATGAGTTGCAGATCCTTGTAATCCCATCATGCCTTTTAGTAACACACCACTAAGCTGAAGTGCTAAGATTAAAAGAAAAGTTCCTGTAACTAAAGGGGTAAATAAACGTAAGATTCGATGAACAAGCCCTGTTATACCAAGAATGAAGAGTAATATACCTGTAATAATTAATCCGCCTTCTAAAAGTTGCAACACGTCTTTTGCACTTTGTCCCTGGTGCATAGCGACTTGTCCCAATATGACAAATATACTTACCCATGAACCGGCTGGCCCATCCGCAATAGGATAACGATGCCCAAACCATGCTTGTATAAATGAACTTAATCCTACAACTAAAAAAGTTCGCTGCATTAATGTTGAGATATCTTCTATTGGTAAATGGAATATGCTACCAATAATTATAGGTAATGCAATTGCATTTGCTAATAAAAAAACAAACCACTGTAGAATACTAAAGCTCGTATCAAAGTATTTTTTATTCATATTAATCTCCTTTGCCCAAAAAGAATTTCATAGTTAAAATCCATCCTTTCTACACAGTTAGAAAGGATGGATTTTGTAAATCTATAAAATTACTTTAAATATATAGATGAATTTTTAAATTATTTACCATGTACGGAATGGTAAGAATTTCCCATTAAGTGTAATGACGATACGAGGGTCGCCACCTTGTGGATCTTCTTGTGTATCCACACCTAGGTTGAAGTTAATTGCACTCATTACACCTTCGCCGGCTTTTTCTAAGATTAATTCTCTAATAGTTGGTGCATATTGTAACATCATTTCATATAAACGATATGCAATCGGGTCAGTAGGAGGCATTTCCATTACTTGGCCACGAAGTGGAACTACTGTTAATGCTTGAACTACTTCTTCATCTAATTCTAATAGTTTACCGATTTTTTCTGCTTCTGGACGTGTCATTGTAGCTTGTCCTAATAACGCTGTTACAACCCAAGTCTCAGAGTTTTCACTTACTTTTGCAATTTCTTCCCAAGTTAACCCTTTTTTAATTTTTGCCGCTAAAATTTTTTGCGTAGCTTCTTGTCTATTCATATCTAATACTTGTTTTTTCATGTCTCATAACTTCCCTTCATGTACGTAATAATTATTATTTTGTTTCACTATTTAACGCTTTATATCCATCAACCAATACATCTAATTTACCTGTGTGAGGGTCAATAACTAAACCATGTACAGGAACATCTTTTGGGATAAGTGGATGATTTCTTACTAAATCAACATTAGCTTGCGTTGAGTCGCAAACATCATCGAATCCGAATAACCATTTTTCAAGGTCAATACCAGCATATTCAATTGCTGATAAAATTTCTGGTGAAGCTACTCCGCGATCTAATATTTTTTGAAGGGTTCCTTTTGGATTCGTTTGGCTCGCACCACATCTATGGTGTCCAATAAGGAAGATTTCATCTGCATTTAAATCGTATACTGACGCTACAACACTTTGCATAACACTATCGAAAGCAGAAGCAATTTTACCACCTGCATTTCTGATAACTTTTGCATCACCATCGTGTATATCTAAAGCTTTTGGAAGTAGCTCAATTAAACGAGCATCCATGCAAGAAACAACAACCATACGTTTTTTAGGCATTTTCGTCGCTTCACGAGGAGCGTATTCTTTATTTTCTACAAAATGTTCATTGAACGATAGAATTTCTTGTAATAACATATTTGTAACCTCCTTTAAATCTAGATGTATTTTTTTGTTGCGTCCTCTGTGTTATAAGTAAATATAACTGATAAATAATGTGATGTAAGAGGATAAACTAAGTATAGTGAATTGTATCGATAAGCAGAATAAGTTGGCGAAACACTTTCGGGCTTTCTACTTTCACGGTGAAAGGATTGGTTTATATTATTGATCAAACAGATTTTGAGATACTGAAATTATTAGGAGAAAACTCAAGAATACAATGGAAAGAGCTTGGCCAAAAAATACATATGACGGGGCAGGCCGTAGGAAACCGAATTCGAAGATTAGAGGATTTAGGGATTATTGAGCAATACACAATCGCAATAAACCGAATCAAATTAGGACAAGTAGTGACTGCATTTGTTACTTTATTCGTAACAACAGCTAATCACCAAGAGTTTATGAATTTCTTTCAAGGAGAAGAAGGGATTTCTGAAGTACACCGTATAAGTGGTGAGGGGTGTTATTTATTAAAAACACATTTTGCTTCCAATGAAGACTTAGATAACTTTCTAGGACGACTATTAAAATACGGGAATTATCGTGTTAACTTATCAATAGGAAAGTTGAAATAAGGTTTCTTTTCCTTGGAGGGGATGGTAACATTATTTGCTACACTTTATTTGTATAGAGATAATGAAGTCGTTTAATGTTTATCTTAAATAGTCAAAGCCTTACTACAATTTATGTGTAGTAAGGCTTTTTTAAGGGAGTCATAAATAATTTCGCCTTAAAAAAATCCTGTAGCTCAGTACAGGATTTGTAATAAAATGTTTTTAAAAGCTAAATTGTGGTTTCATATCACTTTTATAAGGCTCATGTTCAACGAATATAGTTATGTCCTTACCAGCTTGATCTTTACCGGTTCTTTTATACGTAAATTTATTCTTATTCAACTCGGTAAGTTCAAGAGCGGCACCATATTTATTATTTCCAAGTGAAACATGAGCTCTTATTTTATTTTCGTGTAAAACATCGAAGTAGCCATAGTCACCACGGCTTTGACCTGTTTCGCTATTGAAGAACTCATATTTATTAGATTTGTCATCAAATTTTGCTAGACTAATAAAATTTGAATTAAACTGTGTTACGTCATTACCAGCTTCATCTAATACTTTTGTTCCGTGCCAAAGGGTTCCACCTAAAATTTTATCTCCATCAATGTTTTTAACGATATCGCCTGTAGTCGTGTTCAGTTGCTTGTCCGGATCAGTGAAAGAAAGCTCGTTTTCTTTATATGGAACATGTTCAACGAAGACTTCTACATCTTTACCGTTAGCATCTTTCCCCATTCGTTTATAAGTAAATACATTCTTATTTAGCTTTTTCATGTCAACAACAGCTTGATATTTCATTGATTCTGAAATTAATATTCTCTTCTTACCATCATTTGTGATAAAGAAAGTTCCTTTATCGCCACGACTTGCACCTGTTTTAGCATCAAAGAATTCATATCTTCCAGACTTTGCATCATATTTTGCAAGACCAATGAAGTTTGCATTCTCTTTTGTTACATCATTTTTATCTTTGTCGTATACTTTTGTACCTTGCCAATTTGTATCGCTAAGAATGTTAGCCATTTTTTGGCCTTTCGTTAACTTATTTTCCTTTTTTGTTTCTTTAGCAACTTGTTCTTGTTTCGGCTTACTATGATTTTCTTCAGCTTTAGTACCAACACACCCTGTTAGTGCTAATGTGAATCCGAGCAATATAGATGATAGTGTTTTCGTTTTTTTGTTCATTTTTATCGTCTCCTCATTTTATAATTTTCATGTTATTCACATGGCTTTAAGTAGTACAGTTTGTGATTATAGTAGCAGTTCGTTCTTCTAAAATTTTGTTATATGAAAAGCTTCGGGCTGAATCAATGAACTTATTTGCTACGTTTATTATGTTAATCCTCGAGTATAAACTGCCTCTAAATAAAACATTAAAAAAAGATAAACTAATTCCTAAAAAATTTTCATATTTATAAAAAACAACCGCTACTTTGCTGTATTATTCTTTTAAATACTTGGTTTCTACAGGTAACTCAAAGACATATTGTAAAGAAAAGGGACGCCGTTAACCAGATTAATAATGGAATTCCTAATATGGTTAATCAATTATATTGCAAAATTTTTGAGCAAAACTGTAGGGGAAATGAAAAGTTTATAGAAGTTGATTCATATAGGAAGGGGATGGCTATGTTTGATTCAACAGATTTTAAAATTATACAGTTACTACAAGAAAATGCTAGGATGAATTGGAAGGAAATCGGAGAGATAGTACATTTGACTGGCCAGGCTGTTGGGAAACGAATTAATAAATTAGAAGAGGCAGGTGTCATTCAAAAATATACGATAGATATCGACAGAGCTAAGCTGGAAGGATCTATCATGACCTTTGTTACGCTATTTTTGCATGCACCACATTATCATAATCAAATTCAAACCTTTTTCATAAAAACGGACGTAATTACTGAAATGTATCGTATAAGTGGCGATGGGTGTTATATCATGATTCTTCATACCTCTTCGCATCAGCAATTAGAAGAGACTCTTGCAGATGTTTTACATTATGGTGATTATCGTATAAATACTGTCATTAAGACAATTGAAAAAAAGAAAGAATAAGAGATTTATCCTTTCTTTTTTCATATGGAACTGTAATTCTTTATTTTCTTTTGTTTATAAAACAGTTTGTTGACATAACTTTTGCATAAATATCACCAAACTCTAATGCGCTCATAAACGATTGATGAGCGTGTACTGCGGGGATTAGATTTCCTTGGAATTCTAAATCTTTTGTTGTACAAGCATCTTCAATTACAACACATTGAAATCCTAAATCACTGGCAGCGCGTACTGTTGCATCAATACATACATGAGTCATCATACCGCAAATGACTAGTTGGTCTATTTTCTCTTCTTTTAATGTTTGTAATAAGTTAGTTCTTAAAAAACTGTTAGGGTGATGTTTTTGTATAACTCTTTCATTAGCAATCGGTTGAACATCATCGTGAATTTGAACACCTAATGTGTTGGGTAAGAAGAAAGTAGCTCCTTCATTGTTCGCAATATGTTGTACATGAATAACTGTTTTATGTGTTTCACGAAATAACCTCAATACTTCCTTTGCTTTTTGAACGGATTTTTCAGGTTGATGTAATTCCATATTGCCGCCTTCAAAGTAATCATTTTGTATGTCTACTAATAGTAACGCTTCGTTCATCGTTATTCCCCCATACTTATTGATTCAGCACTTTAGTTGTACTGTACCGTTATTATATAAAGTGCAACTATGTGGAAGTAATAACGTCGTGAAACGATTTTGATGTATATAGTTTCATTATGAAAAAGATAAAGGATACAAAGAAAAGATGGGGATAATTTGTTTGTAGATTTTTGATGTAGAAATAGAAAGTGTATGTTAACTTAATGATCCATCTAATAATATGTTCACCTAGACGAATCATTAAGTAACAAAAGTTCTTTTTATTTTCATGCGTTATTATCGATTTTTAGTGATAGCTTTTGTTGTTCTTTTAATTTTTCAGGTGTCACGTCATTTCCTAAAGGATCTAATATTTTTAATCCTGTAACAGTGGTGTGGATTTGGCCGCGAATTATTTGAAGGTATTTCTCGCATAATTCCATACGCTCATTTAATTCTGTTTTTGTTAAACCTTCTTCTTTTTGTTTTTGAGCTAGTTCATTAATTCGCTTTAAAACTTCAAGCATTGTTTTCCCGTCTTTCCATACATAGTTTAATGAATAGTGTTTATCGTACTCTCACTCCAAAAGTGCGATAAACACGGTGATTAAAACTGGCTATTCCAACAAGTTACTTCATCTACAGTTAATCGAACTGTTGGGAATCCTGAATCTTTTGCTTTACCTAATGCAATCATTAAAACAAGGTTTAAAAGTACTTTGCGATTGGGGCAGCGATTATATTGAGCATAAATATCCTAATGGTGAAGTGATAGTGAAAGAGGACGATCATATTTGATTTAACACTTCTGTAAGTATAATTTTGCTATAATAAATAAGTACCTACACGAAGGGGAGCTAAAAGAGAACATGAAGTCGTTTAATATTGATCATTTTATCGCGAGTGTTTTACAGTGGATATTAAATATAGCGCTAATTATATTATCCATTGTCTTATCTATTTTTTTAATTAATGAGACGATTACTTTTATTCAATACATATTTTCAGCGAAGAAGTATACGTCATATAAATTGGTTGAAAGTATTATCGTCTATTTCTTATACTTCGAGTTCATTGCATTAATTATTAAGTATTTTAAATCGAACTATCATTTCCCATTACGTTATTTTATTTATATCGGAATTACGGCTTTAATTCGATTAATTATCGTATCTCATGAGGAACCGATGGAGACGTTATTATACGCAGGAGCGATTCTTGTTTTAGTTATTGCCTTATACATATCAAATATGAGAGATTTGAGAAAAGAGTAGTAGTGCAGACATAAGTTTGCACTACTTTTTTATATCTTGACCTTAAAGTTACTTGAAGGTTTACAATGTAAATAGGGCGTTTGAAATTGAAAAAAATTGAGAAATTAAGTGAAGAGGTTTCTTTTACTTTGGAGGTTATAGAAATGAATCAGGAATTGAAATTGCGTCCATTAGAGCGAGAAGATTTAAAGTTTGTACACGAACTTAATAATAATGCACATATTATGTCGTATTGGTTTGAAGAGCCGTATGAGGCATTCGTGGAGCTGCAAGACTTATACGATAAACATATACATGATCAAAGTGAACGCCGATTTATCGTGGAAAAAGATAATGAAATGGTTGGATTAGTTGAGTTAGTAGAAATCGATTATATTCACCGTAGAACGGAATTCCAAATTATTATTGATCCGAATTATCAAGGATATGGTTATGCAGCGGAAGCGACGCGTTTAGCGATGGATTACGCTTTTTCTGTATTAAATATGCATAAGATTTATTTAGTGGTGGATAAGGAAAATGAAAAAGCAGTCCATGTGTATAAAAAAGTTGGATTTATGGTGGAAGGCGAGCTTTTAGACGAGTTTTTCGTTGATGGTAACTATCATAATGCGATAAGAATGTGTATGTTCCAGAAGGAATATTTTAAAAATAAGTAGTTGAATAATTTGGAATTAATGTTGACGCTTCATAAAACCGTGTGCTAAAATCCCTTTTAAGTATTAAGGAAGGTGCAGAACATGCTTTATATAAAATTTGTAAAACTCATTAGAAAACTTTGCTCCGCACAAATGTATACGGTGAAGCGTTGTACGGAGCTTAATCAAGGGGTATAAATCCCCTATATTCATCGGCTGAATAACTTTTCGAAAAAGTATAGTTTACCTATGCTTATTTGGTTATGGTTTTTCAGCTGATGTATAAATAGATTAAGGGGCCATAGACAATGCTTTGTCTATGGCCCTTTGTGTATATTATTCCAATGAGCTTTTACTGTAAATTGGAGTAGTATGGGAAAAATCACGAAGCAGAGGGCTAGTGTCGAATGACGCTATCTCTCTGCTTTTTTTAATTTCAGGAAAAGAGGAATAAAAATGAGTTTACTTAAAGTTGAAAGTTTATCACATAGTTTTATAGATAAAGTATTATACGAAAGTGCTTCTTTTGATTTGCATAAAGGAGAACATATGGGGATTGTTGGACAGAATGGTGCAGGAAAAAGTACATTAATGAAAATATTGGTGGGAGAAATTATTTCCGATAAGGGGAGCATTAAGTGGCAACCTAATATTCAAATTGGACATCTTGATCAATATGCAGAAATTGATGGGAGCTATACCATTTCACAATATGTAAAGCGAGCCTTTTCTGATTTGTTTGAAATGGAAAAGAGAATGAATAAGTTATATGAAGAAAGTGCGATGACTGGAGATGAGAATCAACTATTGAAAGCAGCTGAAATACAAGAGCAGCTTGAGGGTCGCGATTTTTATTCAGTAGATAGCGTAATAAATAAGGTGGCAGCCGGTTTAGGTATTGATGCTATTGGGATGGATCGTGTTATTGGCGAATTAAGTGGAGGACAACGGGCAAAGGTAATTTTAGCAAAGCTTTTATTAGAAGAGCCTAATATTTTATTACTAGATGAACCGACAAACTTTCTTGATAAAGAGCATGTTGAATGGCTTGCTAATTATTTAGTGAATTTTGAAGGGGCGTTTATTGTCGTGTCACATGATTTTGATTTTCTAGAAAAAGTGACTTCTTGCATATGTGATGTAGAGTTTGGAACGGTGAAGAAGTATTACGGCAAATACTCAGATTTTGTAAGACAAAAGGAGCATTTGCGAAAAGATTATATTCGCCAATACTATGCACAGCAAAAGAAAATTGAAAAAACGGAAGAGTATATTCGTAGAAATATTGCTGGAGTGAATTCAAAAATAGCACAAGGGCGTAGAAAGCAGTTGCAACGTATGGAAAGAATTGCCCCGCCAAGTTTCACTCATAAACCGTTTATTCATTTTCAGGAACTTCCTATTTCTGTTCAGACAGTTCTCGAAGTAAATAACCTTGAAGTTGGTTACGATTTTGCTCTCTTACCAAAATTGAATTTTTCAGTAATGGGTGGGCAAAAACTTGTTATTACAGGGTTCAATGGAGTGGGGAAATCTACTTTATTAAAAACAATCGTTGGAAATATTGCTAGTATTTCTGGAGGGTTTCACTTCTCAGAGCAAATAAAGATTGGATATTATGAGCAAGATTTAAATTGGAGCAATGATTCTTTAACGCCGCTTCAAATTATTTCAGAACAGTTTCCTAAACTAAATATGAAGGAAATACGCCATCATTTAGCTGCGTGTGGCGTGAAGGATACGCACGTTTCGCAAGAAATTCGTATGTTAAGTGGTGGTGAACAATCGAAGGTGAAACTGTGCGGATTATTGCTATCACCTTGTAACTTCTTAATTTTAGATGAGCCGACAAATCATTTAGATGCAGAAGCGAAGGAAGCTTTGCAAAAGGCGCTAATTCAGTTTAAGGGCAGTATTATACTCGTATCTCACGAAGCAAGTTTTTATCTTGATTGGGCAGATAGCATCTTTGATATAGAGACAGGATTAGTTAGGGAGGTGTGAAACATATGATTGAAAACAATTGGAAAACGAAAATTATATTATTTTTGACCGCTCAAACGATTTCGTTATTCGGTTCATCTCTCGTACAATACGCGATTATATGGTATATCACCTTAACGACATCGTCAGGGTTAATGTTGACCATTTCAACCGTTTGCGGTTTCTTACCACAAATTGCGATTTCTTTATTTGCGGGTGTTTGGATTGATCGTTATGACCGTAAAAAGATGATTATGTTGTCGGATGGGGTTATAGCGATTGCGACGTTAGTTTTAGCAGTTTTATTTTTAACTGGATATAAAAGTATTTGGTTACTTTTTATAGTGCTACTCATTCGTTCAGCTGGGACAGGGGTACAAACGCCAGCTGTGAATGCGATAATCCCACAAATCGTTCCGAGAGATCATCTTATGAAAGTAAATGGGATGAATAGCAGTATTACATCTTTAATTATGTTTCTTTCTCCAGCAGCAAGTGCTGCAATTCTTTCTATTGCTAACATTGAAACGACATTTTTTATTGATGTTATTACGGCTATGATTGGAATTAGTATTATGTTTATCATTCAAGTGGAGAGACATGTGAGTGCAGAGAGTAAGCAAAAATCTAATCTACAAGGCATAAAAGAAGGCTTTGCCTATTTAAAAGAAAATGAATTGATTAAAAGGCTACTCGTTTTATTAATTATTGTCATGATTTTAATAAGTCCAGCTGCCTTTTTAACTCCTTTAATGGTAACTCGTTCTTTCGGTGCAGAAATGTGGAGACTTACTGCTAGTGAGATGACTTTTAGTGCGGGAGCGGCAGCTGGTGGCATATTGATTGCAACGTGGGGTGGTTTCCGTAATCGTATGCATACAACAGCGCTAGCTTGTGCGTTGTATGGACTGCTTATGATTGGACTAGGAATTGCTCCGGTATTTATTGTGTATTTAGTATTTAATTTTTTAATTGGTATAACAATGCCGTGCTTCAATACACCGGTTACCGTGTTATTGCAGGAAAAAGTAGAACCTTCAATGCATGGAAGAATGTTTAGTCTTGTACAAATCGCTAATTCATGCGCGCTTCCTTTAGGAATGATAATATTTGGCCCATTGGCTGATATGTTTCGTGTAGAAATGTTGTTAATTTATGCTGGGATGTTCGTATTGTTGTGTGCGATTTATGTTGTAGTAAGTAAGAGATTTGAAGTGTAAATATTCATGATTAAAAAGGTTTGTGAGGCGATTTAAGTTGCTTCATAAACCTTTTATTTAAATTACAAATCAATAATAATTTATCGAAAAACAATAAAAAAATATTGACTTATATTTTTGTTGAATTTATTATGATGGTAGTAAAAAGGAATACAAATAAATGAATGATGAAATTAAAGGAGAATATATTATGAAAAATAAATTTTTATTAGCTATCGTACTGCTATCGTTAGGAGTTACTTGTTTATTAATGCACGGGGCAACTAGTAAAGTAGCGGATAATGGTTTGCTTATAGAACCTTTCTTTTTCCTAGTACCAATAAGTTATTTATTGTTCTTTAGTGGTATTGGTGTATTACTATTTGGAGTTATTACTTCGAAGTTGAGAAAACAGTAATAGACAAAATAGAACTTTAGTCTGTGGGGCCAGTCTGATAGGTTATTAGCTTACGGCAAATGGAATTTTATGAGCTAAAACACCTACTATGAAATAGAAACATATAATATGGAAGAAAAATAATAAGTGAGCTGAATCATAATGAATCATTATTTTTATAGTGGTAGACAAGTGGGAGCAGCTATTACACTGGCAGGGGCACAGGGAACCATTCATGCTGTGAATCAAGTTATTCAAATGCAGCAACAAGCACAATTTGCAAAAATGATGCAGGGGCAGTACATGCCGTATTCACAGATTCCAATGCAAATTGTACATTATAATGTGTATCCAGCTACTTTCTTTTCCATACCATATGGGGGGACTTACTTCTTATAAAAAAAGCGACTGATAAGAGTCGCTTTTTTATATTCCGCCTAGCTGCATTCCAAGAAATGCGAAGAGGATACCAATTATGTAAGTAGCGCTTAAGTATAGGAGGAAAGTGCTAATGTTTTTATGATTGAGAAGCTGAACAGATTCTAATTTAAATGTTGAAAATGTCGTGAAGGCACCCATAAATCCAGTACCTAATAATAATTGCCAACCTGTAGTGACGCCGTTGCCAATTATATATCCGAGTAAAAACGCGCCTGTTATATTAATGAGAAATGTAGCAATTGGAAAGGAAGTTTTATTTCTTTTTTTAAACCAATTGCTAATTGCAAATCGTGTAATAGCACCGAAGAAACCTCCAGTTGCTACTAATAAAGCTTCTATCATAAGTGATCACCTTCCGCAAGGTGTTTCTTAATTAAGAAATCACCTAGTGTATAGCCAAGAGCAGACATAATGAGACCACCAAGTATGCTGCATGATACATATAAGAAAGCAGTACTCCATTCAGAGTGATTGATTAATTGCACAGTTTCTACACTGAATGTCGAAAACGTCGTAAAGGAACCGATGAATCCAGTTCCAATGCCTGTAATAATTTCTGAAGGTAAGATATTTCTCCGAGCGACATACGTAGTTAGCCACGCTAATAAGAAGCAGCCGATTAAGTTAATGAGTAATGTAGCAAGTGGAAATGAATGATGCCATGAAGTATGAATAGTAAGACCTAAATAATAACGAGAGAGGGCTCCTAATATACCGGCTATGCCGACAATAATATAAATCAATATTTTCACCTCTTTAAGTAGTTTGCTCAAAAAAATAGACTCCTACCAGTAGTTGTACTGGTAGGAGTCATTAGCTAAGCAGCGGTTAAGGCGAACTCCATCGCCTATAATTATTACATATAGTGTACTAAAAATCGCATTGAATTTCCAGTGAAGAAGTGGAGTCGTTTTGTATGTTTGTGATGGTTTAAGATAGGGAATTCCCTCTTATAAACTAAATATAGTGATATAGGGTTTTTGATATGATAAAATGTTTCGTATGTCTGTAATTTATTTTTAGTTGACTGAAAATAAAGAAAAGTAAATTTGATAGTTTTAGAAAAGGAGTCGTTTATTTGAAGAAATTATTAAAAATAGTACTTATATGTGTTTTAGTAGGATTGGGAGTTGTAGGTGGGTTTTTAGCGTATATGACACTTACTAAAGAACAGCCTGCTGATGTTGTAAGTTTAAAGGTGGAAAGTAATCAGGAGCGTGTATTAACGCCTGACAATGAGTTTAAAGTTACAACATTTAATATTGGTTATGCTGGATTAGATAAGGATCAAGACTTCTTTATGGATGGCGGAAAGGGTTCTGGTTCTAGTAGTAAAGAGCAGACTGAAGTGAACTTAAAGAATATGCTTTCGTTTTTGCAAAATGAGAATAGTGATTTTACGTTGTTACAAGAAGTGGATATAAAATCACTTCGATCATTTGATGTAAATGGGCACGAATTTTTGAAAAAAGGATTACCTAATTATGCTTCGTCATTCGGAAAGAACTACGATACAAAATGGGTTCCTGTTCCAATAACAAGTCCAATGGGATATGCGGAGGCTGGATTAAGTACATTTTCTAAATATAAAGTTCAAACAGCGGAGAGGTTCCAGCTTCCTGGAATGGAGCCTTGGCCAAAGCGTTTGTTTGATTTAGATCGAGCGATTGTTGAACATAAAATACCTGTTAATAATGGGAAGTTTGTGAGACTCGTAAATTTACATTTGTCTGCTTATGATGAAGGCGGGAAAATTAGAAAACAGCAAGTAGAGTATTTAAAAGAATATATGAACAAGCATTATAAAAATGGTGATTATGTAATAATGGGCGGAGATTGGAATCAATTACTTTCTAACGTTCAATTAAGTGATCCGAAGTTTGTGAAAGAGCGTCCTGAGTGGTTAGTAGAGTTACCGAAGGACTTTACTGATGGTGGCTTTAAGTGGGCTGTAGACCCATCTGTTATGACGGTGAGAGATGATGTGAAGAAGTATGTAGAAGGTGAAAACTTCGTCACGATTATTGATGGCTTTATCGTTTCACCGAATGTTGAGATTGTAAATGTACAAGGGAAAGATTTAAAGTTTGAAAATAGTGATCATAACCCAGTGAGTGCGGTATTTAAGCTGAAGTAATTAAGTGCAGAAGGTGGGAATTTATATATGGAGTGGTTAAAGAAAACTTGTTTTTCTAACCTTGAGAAAGAATCACAGAAAAATCATTTATTGCTGTTTATTACGATTTGTAGTTTCTTCCTTGGAATAATCGCGATTGGGTATTACGGATATATTTTTACAGAGAGAGCAATAGCTTTTTGGATTTGTGGTATTTCTGTTGTTGTATTTGGAACGCTGTTTACTTTTATAGAAAGCATGGAAGCGATGTATAAATATATCATGACATTTATGCTGCTTATTATGTCTTTCATTATGGTACAAGCTTTTAATGAAAGTCCGGCTGTATTTCAAATGGTCTATTTTACATTAGCAGTTTCACTCATTTATTTAAGTGAACGGCTCGTTATCATTCTTGGCGGAGTAGCGGTTGTAATCACATTTATTCTTTGTAGTTATTGGCCGGAGCAATTTTTTGCTTATACAGCAGCATCTGAAGCTGCAAACTTCGCAAGCCTGTTAGCGATTGTAACGATTGCGATGTGGGGTGTAACGAAGATTGGCTCTAATTTGTTGTCTCGTTTAAGTGCTGAAAAGCAAGAAGTAATGAGGAAAGCTCAGGAGTTAGAAGAAACGCAAAGACTTATTGAAGAAACCGTTGTGAAACTAGATAGTAATTTCAATTATTTAAGACAAAATATGAATACATCGATGGAGTCGATGAGTGAAATTAATTTCGCTTTTGAAGAGGTGGCAGTTGGCACTCAATCACAATCAGAGATGATGCATCGTTCAGTAGAAGTATTGAATGATATGGAAGGAAATATTGAACAAATTATTTCTCAAGTAAGAACTGCCTCGATTCGTGTTGATGAAAGTTTAGAAATTTCAAAGGGTAGTGTACATACTTTACGAAATTTTGAGGCAAATATGAGAAGTTTAAATGATGTTGTTTCACAATCAGGAATTATATTTAGAGATTTAATGATACAGTCGAAGCAAATTAATGAAATTGTAGATGTAATAACGAATATTTCAAGTCAGACGAGTTTGCTAGCTTTAAATGCAAATATTGAAGCGGCAAGAGCAGGTGAGCATGGAAAAGGATTTGCTATTGTAGCGAATGAAGTATTAAAGCTTGCCGAAGAATCGAATCGTTCTGCGGGGAGAATTCAAAGTATTTTGCAGGAGTTTAGTAATCAAGCAAGTAAAGTAGAAGTGCAAGTAGAGAAATCAGAAAGGGTACAAGAAGAATGTAACGAAATGTTAACAAGCGTTTTAACAAACGTAACGGATTTAGGGAAGTTTATTGATGCAATTAATGATGTAATGAGAGAAATTGTGGGGCATCAAGAAAGTTTCCAAGTTAAAACGACGAATATCGTAAAGGATGTTACACATGCTTCTAACGTAATTCAGCAAACTTCTGCGGCTACGGAAGAAGTGTTAGCAAGTGTGGAAGAAGAAAAACATCGAAATGATATATCAGTGAAGACGTTACATGCTGTTAGTGAGCAAGTGAAGTTGCTAGAAAATATTTTAGAAAAGTAATATCGCTTCAAAGGGGCACACGATGTGTGCTCTTTTTTTATTTAAACGAATACTTAATCGGAATTTAATTGCTTTTCTGCGCGTTTTCTGCCAAGCTTAAGGAGATAAAGTGAGACTAATACCTACTCATTATTAGTTGAACCTCGCGAATAGCGAGATAAAATACTTCAAAGAAAGAATTATATAGGTGACGCATATGATCGAAGTTAAGACTTCTGAACTTAGTGATGGAGAATTTAATAGAGGTGTATTTGCAACTCGTGATATTAAAAAGGGTGAGCTGATTCACTCAGCACCAGTTATCTCTTATCCGAATGAACAGCACGAACACATTGAGAAAACGTTACTTGCTGACTACGCATTTGAGTATGGGGTAAATCATACGGCATTCCTGTTAGGATACGGTATGTTATTTAATCATGCATATAATCCGAATGCAACGTATGAGATTGTCTTTGAGAATCATACGTTTAACTTCTTTGCTTACAAAGATATAAAAGCGGGAGAAGAGATTTTAATCAATTATAATGGTGAAGTTGATGATGACGAGCTGTTATGGTTTGATAAGGAAAAAGAAGAGAACGAAAAGTAATTTATAATAAGTGATGAAAAGGATGCTTTTACATAGGTAAAAGCATCCTTTTTTAGTAATGAAAATAAAGTAAAGATTACAAAAAAATACCACTTTATTTTCGTGTGATATAGTAAGATACTGAAGGATAGTGTTTTGAAAAAGTAATATATTTTACAAATTGTTGTCTTTCTGATGACATGTCAAGTTTAGTAGCTCATTTGGGTTGCTTTATTATGCAATATATATTTTAATATGAGTGGCACCTCTTATAAATTAAGAGGTTTATAGGTGTCTCGAATTGATTTTGGGTACACTGTATCCACCACTTTAGGTTCGTTCATGTATGTGGGGATATTATGGGCCCGTATAACGGGATAAAAAGAATATAGAAATAGAGGAATCGTAAAATGAATATGCAAGAGGTTTATGAATATTTAAGTACGGTATTGCCTGAAGGTCATGTGAAACAAGATGAAATGTTAAAGAATCATACGCATATTAAAGTTGGCGGAAAAGCAGATGTGTTCGTTGCTCCGACAAATTATGATGAAATTCAAGAAGTTATTAAATATGCTAACGAATATAATATTCCAGTTACGTTTTTAGGAAATGGATCGAATGTCATTATTAAAGACGGTGGAATTCGCGGAATTATAGTAAGTTTAATTCACATTACAGGTGTGACTGTAACAGGAACAACGATTGTAGCACAGTGTGGTGCAGCAATTATTGATGTATCACGTATTGCGTTAGATCATAATTTAACGGGTCTTGAGTTTGCTTGTGGTATTCCAGGTTCAGTTGGCGGAGCATTATATATGAATGCTGGTGCTTACGGCGGTGAAGTATCATTTGTATTAACAGAAGCTGTCGTAATGACTGGTGATGGAGAGTTACGCACTTTAACGAAAGAAGCATTTGAATTTGGCTATCGTAAGAGTGTATTTGCGAACAACCATTACATTATTCTTGAAGCGAGATTTGAACTTGAAGAAGGTGTACATGAAGAAATTAAAGCAAAAATGGATGATTTAACGTTTAAACGCGAGTCAAAACAGCCTCTAGAATATCCTTCATGTGGTAGTGTATTTAAACGTCCACCAAATAACTTTGCTGGTAAATTGATTCAAGAATCAGGACTACAAGGTAAGCGAATTGGCGGAGTGGAAGTTTCTTTAAAACACGCTGGATTTATGGTGAATGTTGATAACGGAACAGCACAAGATTACATTGATTTAATTCACTTTGTACAAAAGACTGTTGAAGAGAAATTTGGCGTGAAGTTAGAGCGAGAAGTAAGAATTATTGGAGAAGATAAAGAATAAAAAATACGTATGAAAATGCGAATTATTTTAAAATAACATTTGGGTATTGTTGACAATTTGTTTTCAATTCAATATAATGGCTAATAATTTAACAAATAACATACGTTGAAAGAGCCCAGTAGCAGTTTGTCACTGTTAACGAGAGAGCTAGGGGGTGCTGGAACCTAGCACAAACAAACTTGCGAATTACACTCTGGAGTATCTTAGGTAATGCTAAGCGGATTGGCAATCGATATTATTGCTAAGAGTGGTATGAGTAGCTATGCTATTTATACAAACTGGGTGGTAACACGGTGAATAATCGTCCCTATGTCATAGACATAGGGACTTTTTGTTTTCAAAAAAATAGAGGGGATGACAAAAGATGAATATTATTGATGAATTAGAATGGCGCGGTGCCATTAACCAACAAACGGACGAAGAAGGTTTACGTAAGTTAGTAGAAGAGAAAAAGATTTCACTATACTGCGGAGTTGATCCGACTGGTGATAGTATGCATATTGGACATTTGATTCCATTTATGATGATGAAGAGATTTCAGTTAGCTGGCCATCATCCAGTTATTTTAATTGGCGGGGCAACAGGAACAATTGGTGATCCGAGCGGACGTCAATCAGAACGTCAACTTCAAACGTTAGAAGTCGTTCAGCATAATGTGGATGCATTAACAGCGCAAATGAAAAAGCTATTTGATTTTGGCGGAAATAGCGAAGTGAAGATGGTAAATAACTACGACTGGACACATGAAATAAACATTATTGAGTTTTTACGTGATTTCGGGAAAAACTTTAGCATCAATAGCATGTTAGCGAAGGATATTGTAGCAAGTCGTTTAGATACAGGTATTTCTTTCACAGAATTTACGTACCAAATTTTGCAAGCGATGGACTTCCATCATTTATACACGAAAGAAGATGTTCAACTGCAAATTGGTGGTAGTGACCAATGGGGAAATATTACGAGTGGTTTAGATTTAATTCGTAAGTTAGAAGGGCACGAAGCGAAAGTATTCGGATTAACGATTCCGTTACTATTGAAATCTGATGGTACGAAATTCGGTAAATCTGCAGGTGGTGCGGTTTGGCTTGATCCTGAAAAAACAACACCGTTTGAATTTTACCAGTTCTGGGTGAATACAGATGACCGTGATGTAGTGAAATACTTGAAATACTTTACGTTC
The DNA here is from genome assembly GCF_018332475.1 of Bacillus sanguinis. Taxonomy (GTDB): domain Bacteria; phylum Bacillota; class Bacilli; order Bacillales; family Bacillaceae_G; genus Bacillus_A; species Bacillus_A sanguinis. The sequence goes on from NZ_BOQB01000027.1 coordinate 23,832, forward strand.
TTAACGAAAGAGCACATCGATGAATTGGCAGTGCAGGTAGAAACAGAGCCTCATAAACGTGAAGCGCAAAAAGTATTAGCGAAAGAAATGACGAAATTCGTTCATGGAGAAGAGGCATTTTCACAAGCAGTGAAAATTACAGCAGCGTTATTTAGCGGAGATATTAAATCGTTAACAGCTGATGAAATTGAGCAAGGATTTAAAGAAATGCCAACATTCCAGTCTTCAAAAGAGACGAAAAACATCGTAGAATGGCTAGTTGATTTAGGAATTGAACCATCTAGACGACAAGCGCGTGAAGATATTAATAACGGAGCTATTTCTATGAATGGCGAAAAAGTAACGGATGTGGGTACAGATGTTACTGTAGAAAATTCATTTGATGGACGATTTATTATTATTCGTAAAGGGAAGAAGAACTATAGCCTAGTTAAATTAGGATAATGAATGAGGTAGAAAAATTATATCGGCGATTTTCTCGATATATCGCTTTACCGACAAAAGGTGACAATAAAAGCTGTTCCAAAACGGGACAGCTTTTATTGTTAAAAAGTCAGTATATTTCGATAATTAAAGAGGATTAACTTATTCTTCTGCCGAATATATAAGTTAGAGAAAATTACGGATAAAAATAGCCCGAACCATGCAGGGCATGATTCGGGCTTCTATTCAGATTAGTAAGCTAAGCTGAATAGACCTTTAATGTGTGATAAGTAACGAACGTTACTAGCTTCTTTCATTAATGATGCTGGTAAGCCTTTAAGTGGAGTATTGCTTGCTCCGATTGTAGCAACAGCATCTTTACGTCCTAGACTAGCAAGTGTTCCAGAGTTTACAGGTGCGAACTCTTCGAATGCTTTGCCTTCTAGTGCTGCGTATAAGTTGTATCCAATTAACTCACCCATTTGCCAAGCGATTTGTGCAGTTGGTGGGTATGGACGTCCGTCTGGAGCGAAGACAACAGCGCTGTCTCCAGCAACGAATACGTCTTTGTGAGAAGTAGATTGTAGGTATGCATCAACTGTTGCACGTCCACGGTTAACTTCAAGACCTGATTCACCGATTAATGGGTTACCTTGTACGCCGCCCGTCCAAACGAATGTGTTAGCAACAAGTTTTTGACCGTCTTTTAAGTCGATTTCGTTGCCAGCAACGTTTGTTACAGGAAGACCAGTTAAGAATGTAACACCGCGTGCTTCTAGGCTAGTAGTTGCACGTTCGATTAAGTGGTCTGGTAATACTGGAAGGATTTTTGGACCTGCTTCAACAAGAAGAAGTTTCACTTCTTTTGGATTTACGCCGTGGCTTTTTGCAAGTTTAGGCATAATGTCAGCAAGCTCACCAACTAGCTCAACGCCAGTTAATCCGCCACCACCGATTACGATTGTAGCATCAGCTTCGTTTTTCGTTTTCGCGTATTCACGAATACGGTCTTCAACGTGTTTGTAGATTTTGTTTGCATCAGCAGCAGATTTTAATACCATGCTGTTTTCTTCTAGTCCTGGAATACCGAAGTAAGCAGTTTTACTTCCTAAAGCAACTACAAGTGCATCGTAAGATAAAGTAGTGCCACCAGCTAGTTTAATTTCTTTGCTATCAACTGAGAATGACTCAACTGTTGCAATTTTAAGATCGATGTCTTTACCTTTGAAAAGCTTTGTAAGTGGCATTGCAATTGCTTGCTCAGCTACGTTACCAGCTGCAAGGCGGTGTAGTTCAGTGATGATTTGGTGTGTTGGGTATTGGTTAATCACTGTAACTTGTGCTTCTGATTTGCTGTAATATTTACGTACGTTTAAAGCGGCAAGAAGACCGCCATAACCAGCGCCTAAGATGACAATTTGTTTTGACATAGTATGATATCCCCCGTCTTTACTAATTGTTGTTATAAGTTAACTTATTTATTGTTACGTTCTGCACTAATTTGAAGATATGCGTTCACAAAGCGGAACATTTTTTGTGCTTGTGGGTCTTTTAATAATTTTAATAGACCGAACAGGCCGATAACTTCGTTGCTTTCGTCAGCACGATCTTTCGCTTCGATTGCAGTTGCAGCCATGCTTTTCACTGTATCTTTTACAGGCTCTACAAGCTCTGTGATTGCACCAACAGTGTCGCTTTTTAATACTTCATCAGTAGCAACAGTTTGAGCGAAGTCATAAGACTTAGTTAAAATGTTAACAAGCTCAGTTAATTTTGGAAGCTGTTCTACTAGTGTTGTTAATGATTCTTGTACCTCAGGTTTTAACAACTGATCAAGTACATCAAGTTGTCCTTGGCTAGCAGAAATTTGTACAGTTTCTTGTTCTGGCTTTGTTTGAGTCATAGTTTCTGGCATCTCCAATTCTCCTTTACGATAGCAATACTCTTATTTTTGATAAGTAAGATAGTAAACGGTTACGAAACTTTATACAAAGTTTCACAAAACACAATAAAATGCCTTTAAATTTATGACAGCAAGTAAGCTGCAAACATAAATCTAAAACCATAACGTCTTACCTATTATTTATGAACTGTCCGATACATGGCTTGTCCGTATAATGGAAAGCTCCGTTACCGGAAAGTGTATATAATATATATCCTATATTATATACTATATACACCTATGTTAACATAAAAATGATTCCTAATTATTTGATATTGAGCGTATAACGTAGTACTGACAAGGTATGAAAGCGTATAAAATATTTTGTTTCAGTTAGAAATGTACATATATATATAGAAAAAAAGGAAAAAACGAACAAATTCATGTTCGTTTTTTCCTTTTTCCTATTATTCACCTTCCGCAATTAGCATCGATGTGTTACCTTCTTTTTCAAGATGGCATTCGCCCCAAGAACAAAGAGAATCAAGAATCGATTCTAAAGACCAACCGTAGTCTGTAAGAGAATATTCTACTTTTGGTGGAACTTGATTGTATACTTTTCTTTGAATAACGCCGTCGTCTTCTAATTCACGTAATTGCTGTGTTAACATTTTTTGTGTAATACCAGGCATGGAACGTTTTAGTTCACTCGTTCTTTTTGTACCTTTCGTTAAGTGACAAAGGATAACAACCTTCCATTTTCCGCCGATAACTTCTAAAGTCGCCTCTACAGGAATATTGTATTTCTTCATATGAAATCCTCCCTTTGTGAGTAAAATAAGTTAAATTATACAAATGTTACTTTTTAGTACCTATAGCACTTTAAAGTACGTACTTTTTATCATGTTGAATATGTTTCATAATAGCACATGTAAGAGGCAAATGAGTAGTACGGTACTGAAAAGTGACTATGTTACTTTTTGGTGCCTATAGTACTTTAAAGTGCGTTCTTCAAAAAAAGAATGAAACCATTCATAATAGCATTTGTAGAGATTAAATATATTTTTTAGAAGATAAAAGGGCCTTTTTATCGCACTATTATGATTGGATTTCTTGTAATAAGGAGGAATTCAATTGAGTTCATATACAGTACCATCTTCGGAAGTTCAGACGAATCGAAGAAGTATGTTTGCTTTATTAGCACTAGCAATTAGCGCGTTTGGGATTGGTACAACCGAGTTTATTAGTGTCGGTTTATTACCATCTATTTCAAAAGATTTAAATGTTTCGGTTACAACAGCTGGTTTAACTGTTTCCCTATATGCGTTAGGGGCGGCAGTAGGAGCTCCTGTCTTAACAGCGTTAACGGCTAGTATGTCGAGAAAGACATTGTTAATGTGGATTATGGTTATTTTCATTATTGGTAATGGTATTGCGGCATTAGCAACAAGCTTCACTATATTAATTATTGCAAGGATTGTAGCTGCATTTGCACATGGTGTGTTTATGTCGATAGGATCTACAATTGCAGCTGCGATTGTACCAGAGAATAAACGTGCTAGCGCCATTGCGATTATGTTTACTGGATTAACAGTTGCAACTATTACAGGTGTGCCAATTGGAACGTTTATCGGTCAGCAATTTGGCTGGAGAGCGTCATTTATGGCGATTGTCGTAATTGGAATGATTGCTTTTATCGCAAACAGCATACTAGTCCCATCTAATTTAAAAAATGGTGTACCTGTATCGTTTCGTGATCAATTTAAACTAATTAAAAATGGAAGACTGTTACTTGTTTTCATTATTACTGCACTTGGATACGGTGGTACATTCGTAACATTTACGTATTTATCACCGCTATTACAAGAAGTAACAGGATTTGAAGCAAGTACCGTTACGATCATTTTATTAGTGTACGGAATTGCCATTGCGATAGGGAATATGGTCGGCGGGAAATTATCGAATCATAATCCGATTCGAGCGCTATTTTACATGTTTCTTATTCAAGCGATTATATTATTTGTTTTAACATTTACAGCGCCGTTTAAAGTAGCTGGATTAATCACAATTATTTTTATGGGACTATTCGCATTTATGAATGTTCCAGGGCTACAAGTATATGTAGTTATATTGGCAGAGCGCTTTGTTCCAAGTGCGGTTGATGTTGCTTCAGCAATTAATATTGCCGCATTTAACGCAGGGATTGCTTTAGGTTCTTATATAGGTGGCCTTGTAACGAATTCATTAGGATTAATCCATACTGCTTGGGTAGGCGGCATTATGGTAGTAGCCGCTGTTATTTTAACAGCGTGGAGCATGACATTAGAAAAAAGAGATCAAGCAAAATAAAGGAGAGAAAATAAAATGAAAAACTTACAAAGTAAAGCAGTATTAAATAATGGTGTAGAAATGCCTTGGTTCGGTTTAGGTGTATTTAAAGTAGAAGAAGGGCCAGAACTTGTAGAAGCTGTAAAATCAGCAATTAAAGCTGGATACCGCAGCATTGATACAGCTGCAATTTACGGAAATGAAACAGCTGTAGGTGAAGGAATCCGTGCAGGTATTGAAGCGACTGGCATTGCAAGAGAAGAATTATTTATTACTTCAAAAGTATGGAACGCAGATCAAGGATATGAAACAACAATTGCTGCATACGAAGAGAGTCTAAAAAAATTAGGACTAGATTATTTAGATTTATATCTTGTTCACTGGCCTTCAGAGGGAAAATATAAAGATACATGGAGAGCGCTAGAAACACTTTATAAAGAAAAGCGCGTACGTGCAATTGGTGTAAGTAACTTCCAAATCCATCACTTACAAGATGTAATGAAAGATGCAGAAATCAAGCCAATGATTAACCAAGTAGAATACCACCCTCGTTTAACACAAAAAGAATTGCAAGCTTTCTGTAAAGAACAAGGTATTCAAATGGAAGCATGGTCACCATTAATGCAAGGTCAATTATTAGATAACGAAACATTACAAGAGATTGCTGAGAAACACGGTAAAACAACAGCGCAAGTTATTTTACGTTGGGATCTTCAAAATGGAGTAATTACAATTCCAAAATCAACGAAAGAACACCGCATTATTGCAAACGCTGATGTATTTAACTTTGAGTTAACGAAAGAAGATATGGAAAAAATCGATGCGTTAAACCAAAATCACCGCGTGGGTCCAGATCCTGATAACTTCGATTTCTAAGATTAAGGTAAGAAAAAAGAGTGCGTAAAGGCACTCTTTTTTTTGCATAAAAATAGTTTCTAAATAAATACTACTTAGTATTAAGTTTGTTATAAGGGGCTGTAAACATGAATATAAAGCAATCGTTCAAACTTTTAACTGTGTTTTTAAGTATTTTATTTGTGTTATTCCCACTTCAAAAAGCATTTGCAGAAGTTATGGACCACACAAAGTATCAAATGGATTGGAGTTATAGTAAGTCAAAAAAGAAGCCAATTCGAACAGAGCTTATTAAAACAGCAGATGGAAAAATTGCCTTTTGCTTAAATGTAGATTTGAAATCTCCAAGTGGTCAAGATTTACCGGAAATGGGGAAAGTGGATATTAATGTGTACCGCGTACTATTGAATGGATATCCACAAAAGAGTCCGCAAGAATTAGGTGTTTCTGATTGGCGAGAAGCACATTATGCAACGCAGCTTGCAGTGTGGAACGCGTTAAAACAAATTGATATTAATGATTTAGATTTCCGTAATAAAAATGTAGAAAAGGTAACGAAAGATATCGTTGCAAAAGCAAGTGCTAGTGAAGAGTTACAAGAAATTACAATGAGTGTAACTCCTACAGAAGAACAAGAAGCAGTATTAAAAAATGATTTCTTTGAAACAGGCTTATATACAGTAGAAACAAATGCAAAAAGTGGAACGTATAAAGTGCAAGCAACAGGTGCACCAGCGGGAGCGAAATTTGTAAATGAAAAAGGCGAAGCAAAAACAGAATTTAATGTAGGAGAAAAGTTCCGCATTTTAATTCCGAAACAAACACCAGCTGGTGGATTTAGCTTTAAAGTAATCGGGAAATTAACGAAGCTACAAGGGATTGCACATAAAGGTACACCAACAATTCAAAATGCAGTTGTATTACTTGAGCGTAGTGAAGAAGAAACAAGTCCGGAGTTATCAGTGAGTTGGAAAAAAGGAAATGGTCATGATAATAATAAACCACATACTCCAAATGAACCGCATAAACCGAATCAAAAAAGATAATGAAAAAGCATTGGCGTGTGCCAATGCTTTTTTATATGAATTCTTTTAAAAATATATCAAGATAACAATTAATCAAATAAAACACTATTTTAACGTTTGAAAAAATATTTAAAAATAATAAAATATGACAAAATCTAAACGTTGCAATAAATGGATTTTATTCACGAAATTGTAACATTATTCTAATTATAGAGGCTATCAAACAAAGTAGAAAGCGTGTAAAATTCAGTTGGAAAAACTACCTATAGATGGTCATATATGAAGAAAATGTAAGATTCCATTAATATTTTATTTTTAGATGTATAGATGACAAGACTAAAATATATCATTTACTATACCTTTTTATGTAGAAAGAGAACTCATCTCACGAGGAAATAAGTGAGGAGGATACAATACATAAAAATTTTATAGTGTAAGAAAGCGAATACATAGGGAGAAATGCGGTAGTAATTGATACGAGTGCGCGAGGTGTTAGTCTATTCATTAAATGTTTTTATAAAAATAATAGGATGTCTTATTAAATGAATATCTATATAGAATGGTTTTTCTAAATAAAGGAACAGGGGACACAGATTATGTCGAAGAAAAAGAGTAGTAGGGTATTAGTAGCTGGTATATGTATATCTACATTATTATCACCAGTAGCTTTCGAAGCATCGAAAGGATATGCCGCACCTTTGGAAGAGAATAAGGGCGGAAATTTAGAAGAGGTTAAAGAGAATAATTTTGAGCAGAGAGTATTTCAGTTACCGGGGAAAGGCGATGTAAAAGAAGAAAAATCACGTTTAAAGATGCGATTTGCTTTTTCAAAAAATGAACCGACAGGCATTTATGTGAAGCCAAATGAAGATGTTAGCATTGAGGTAAAAGGGAATCAGTCGATTAAGGCTTTTATAGGTACATACGCTTATGATAAAGAAGATCCGAAAGAATTTGATTTGAAACCTGGTAAAAATCAAATTTCTTCAGCTAATGGAGGTATTTTATACTTTTATAATTTAAATAAAACTGGAGAAGTAACTGCAGAAGTTACAAATGGTGGTACGCATTTCCCTCTATTTATATTAGGTAAGCATACAAAAGAAGATTGGGATATGATGCTTGAAAAGTATAAAGACCCTTATGCAATAGAATTAAAAGGTGAAAGAAGTTTAATAACTACTAGTCATGAAAAAGTAAAACAACATATGGAAAATACAAATCCGATAGAATTAATGAAGAAACATGATGAAGCTATTCGAATTGAGAGTAAGATATCTGGATTATTGGATGAAGCAATGGGAAGTGCAGGTCCTGTAAAACATTATACACACTTTGTACAAGCAAACTATTCAAAGCTAGATATGTTTGCCACTGAATACCACACGGGATATACAGGGGATTATATTAAAGATGTATTAGATATAAACACTTTCCAAAATGATGGATGGGGACCCTGGCATGAAGTAGGACATATATATCAATTAATGCCTTGGATATGGGATGATACGTGGGAGACTACAGTAAATATTTATGCTTTGGCAGTTCAAACAGCTTTTGGGAATGAATCGCGCATGGAAATCGATGGACGTTATGAAAAAGCATTCGAGTATATAAATCAACCAGCGGACAAGAAGAATTTTGATAAATCAGATCCCCTTATAATGTTCTGGCAATTACATCTAGTTTATGGAGATCAATTCTATCCAAAGCTTCATCAAATGTATAGAGTGTTATCTGATACAGAATACCCTATGCTAGATGCTGACGAAGTTATTGGGGATAGAGAGAAAAAGCAAATGTTTATCTATATGGCTTCAAAAGCATCGGGACAAAATTTAATTTCTTACTTTGCGAAATGGGGATTACATGCAGAACCGGATACGGTAGAAAGAGTAAATAAACTACAATTACCTGAACCGAAAAATGAAATATGGTTGTCGAGAGATAGTAATCCAATTCGTGAAAAACAAGTTGAAGCATATAAAGTTCCATATGGAGAGCCAGTTAATATAGTACCAGATATTTTAATAGGCACAGAGTTTGATGAGAAGAAGGCTAATGAACTTGTACAGAATTTAGCTGAAAATGTAAAAGTGACGGGCAAAATAACATGGTCTAAGCAAGAAAATGGAAAACAAACTGTGAATGTAGAAATTGTGGATGCACAAGGAAATGTAAATGCAATTCCTGTACCAGTTAACGTTGTGTATGGGGATAGTATGGCATTTAAAACATATTGGAATACAAATTCTGTGTTAACTTTAAATCATAACGACAAGAAATTTAATGCGACACTAGTAAGAAATATATTGAATCATAGTTATCGAGATCAAAAATATGTAGGTGTTACGATCTATGATGCAAATGGAAATGAAAAGAAGAGTGTTTCCGCAGAAGGTCATGAAGGATTAAAGAATTTCGTAAAAGAGTTAGATGGAATGTCGTTCGAGTATGGAGATATCGTTAAGGTATATCATATCCAGCCAGGGTATTTAGAATGGTATGATGACAATAAACGTGTAGACCAAGGGGAAGCTAAAAAGAAAAAGGAAAAATTATTTAAAATTACCCCGCAAGGATATGAATTAATTGATGGCTTACAAGAAGTAACGGCAGTACCGCAAAAAGTAGTAATTGGAACAGATGTTGAAAAATTAAATGCGAAAGACTTTGTTCAAGTGAAAGACGGAGAAGTAATTGGATTTGTAGAAAAACCAACTACAACAAAAATCGGTGAACAAAAAGTAAAAGTAGAAACGAAAGATCGTTTAGGAAATAAGCAAGTGACGGAAGTTCCTATGGAAGTTACATATGGAGATAGTATAGTGTATCAAGGTGTGTCCAATGTAACGCGTTCGATTGTTACGTTAAATTATGATGAAAAGAAATTACATGCAACATTTACAAATGATGAGATTCATTACCGTTTTGTAAATGAACAGTATATAGGCCTTACGATTTATGATGAAAATGGGAAAGAAAAAAAGCATGTAACAGCAGAGGGACAAGAGACTTCAAAGAATTTCGCTGAGCAAGTAAATGGCACTCCATTTGAGTATGGAGATGTTATTAAAGTGTATCATGCGGAACCGAGTCGTCTAAAATGGTATAAAAAGAGTAATTTAGAAGCGCAAGTAGCTTCAATGGAAGTTTCATTTAAAATTACTCAAAGTGGATTAGAACAAGTTAAGGGAACATTGTAATAAAAAACGCGCATAGATATTGTATCTATGCGCGTTTTTCTTTTTATCCAGTAAAATTCCCGCTAATTAAAACTTCGCTTTATTATTCAGCTTCAGAAACTACTGTGAAGCGTTCGTTTACGTGTTGTGGGTTTTCGATTTCATCAAGTGCTGCGACTGCGAAGTCTTCATAACTTACGTAGCTATCGCCTTTTGCGTTCACAAGAAGGTTGTCTTTACCAGCTTTGTAAGAACCAGTACGTTTTCCTAATGCGAATAGTGCAGAAGGGCTGATGAATGTCCAAGTGATTTCATTTGTTTGTTGTAAGATTTCTAAGTTTTTACCTTGGTTTTGAGCTGTTGCAAGGTATTCATTTGGGAAACCTGGCGTATCAAATACACGTGTTGTTTTCTCTTCGTCTACAAATAAGCTTCCAGCGCCGCCAACTACAAGTAATTTTGTATTTGGTGCACCTTTCATAGCTTCAATAAGTACGTTTCCTGCATCTACGTGAAGGTGTTCTTCGCCTGCTGGAGCACCGAATGCATTTACAACTACATCGAATGCTTGTAAATCGTTAGATGTAAGAGAGAATACATCTTTCTCTAAAACTTTTACATTTTCTTCTGTAATTTTTGCAGCATCTCTTACAATTGCAGTTACTTCATGTCCGCGATCTAACGCTTCTTTTAAAATACGACTTCCTGCTTTACCACTTGCTCCGATAATTCCGATTTTCATAATAAATCCCTCCAAAATGTTTTGTTAAAGTGTATATCTGAAAGTGAATGAATGTATTGTAATTAGGTTTGTTACAACCTGTTGTAATCATTATAGTTACAGGTTGGTATTTTTGTCAATGGGGTTGTTTGTGAATTTATTTTTTGTTTTAGTATGTACAGTTAGAGGGAGAGCAGTCATAAAGATATTGTTACTTTGTAAACCTCTAACATTTGGAAATCGTAAATTGTCGAAAAATGTTGATTTTTAAATATTTTTTAAATATAATTCGTTTTATGGAGAAAAGGAGGGGGTTAATTGTATGAATATTTTAGAGCAATTCGTTTCATCAACGAATACAATTCTTTGGTCGTATATTCTTATTGCAATGTTAATTGGTTTAGGTCTTTATTTTTCTATTAAATTGAAATTTGTACAACTTACTCATTTAGGGGAAATGATTCGTTTAATGAGTGATGGATTAACTGGAAAGACGCGTAAAAAAGGTAGTGTATCTTCTTTCCAAGCGTTCTGTATGAGTTCAGCAGCTCGTATTGGAATCGGGAACTTAGCCGGTGTAGCGTTAGCCATTTCTATGGGAGGACCTGGCGCAGTATTTTGGATGTGGGTGATTGCGATTATCGGAGCGTCTTCAAGTTTTGTAGAAAGTACGCTTGCGCAAATTTATAAAGTAAAAGATGGCAGTGGCTTCCGTGGTGGTCCTGCTTATTATATGGAAAAAGGTTTAAATAAACGTTGGATGGGAATTTGGTTCTCTATCCTTATTACAATTAGTTATGGTTTAATTTTTAACTCAGTACAAGCAAATACAGTAACATTAGCGTTTGAAAATGCATTTGGTTTAGAGCGTTATATTGTTGGTATTGTATTAGCTGCATTAGTTGCAGTTATTATTTTTGGTGGTGTAAAAAGTATTGCACGTATGTCGGAAATGATTGTTCCACCAATGGCGCTTATTTATATTGCGGTAGCTATTTTTGTTGTTATTAAAAACTTCTATTTAATACCAGATGTGTTTACGGAAATCTTTAAAGGTGCATTTGGTTTAGATTCAGCTGTAGGTGGCGGTATCGGTGCTGCGATGAAATATGGTATTCAGCGCGGATTATTTGCGAATGAAGCAGGTATGGGTAGTGCTCCGAATGCGGCAGCAACAGCTGATGTAACGCATCCAGCAAAACAAGGTTTTATTCAAACAATTGGAGTGTTAGTAGATACATTCTTAGTATGTACATCAACAGCATTTATCGTACTATGTTCTGGTGCATATAAAGCAACGAATTTAGAAGGTATTGAACTAACACAAAATGCATTAAGTTCACAAATTGGCCCATGGGCAAGTAGCTTCTTAGCGATTATTATTTTCTTATTTGCATTTAGTTCTCTTCTAGGAAACTACTATTATGGCGAAACGAATATTGAATTCATTAAACAAAGTAAAACGTGGTTAACAATTTACCGTATTGCGGTAGTGGGAATGGTATTATTCGGTTCTGTTGCGACACTTCAAGTTGTATGGAATATGGCGGATTTATTTATGGGACTAATGGTAATCACAAACTTAATTGCGATTACACTTCTTGGAAGATTTGCGTATGCTGCATTGGCAGACTATGTGAGGCAAAAGAAACAAGGAAAAGATCCAGTCTTCAGTGCAGATTCTATTCCGGGTTTAACGAATACAGAGTGTTGGGGTAAGTCAGCAGTAACGGATAAAGAAAAAGCAGTATAATGAAAAGGCGAGCATCGAGATGAATTCGATGCTCGTTTTTTTTATTGTAGTAAATGATGAAAGGAGTGAGAAGTAATTATTAATATAATTTTTGTTTGTTCATTTCTCATGTTATTTGTAGGGAACGTACTGTCTTAAAGGTATGATTGGTCCTATAGGATGAGTGATTTAGTATTGAATAAATGCACGTATTGGTTATAGTTTTACGTAAAAAAACATGCATGTTAATTGTTTTTACGCACTCGTGTTAGGAAACCTAACATAAAGTTCTTGATTACTAAGAGTTTTTAGAATATAATTTTCTTATTGTTAGGAAGAGGGGGCAATGCAATTATGGATTTTTTAGCTAAGGTAATTGGGGATGTAAATAATGTCCTTTGGTCATATATCATTATTGCGATGTTAATTGGGTTAGGACTCTACTTTTCATTCCGTGTGAAATTTGTCCAAGTTCGTTACTTCGGTGAAATGATTCGATTGCTTGGGGATGGGGCAAGCTCGAAAACGAGGAAAGCGCAAAAAGAGAAGAGTGGTGTATCATCATTCCAAGCATTTTGTATGAGTACAGCTTCTCGTGTAGGTACTGGTAACTTAGCTGGTGTAGCTATCGCAATTTCAGCAGGTGGACCAGGAGCAGTATTTTGGATGTGGTTAATTGCGGTAATTGGGGGTGCTTCTGCATTTGTAGAGAGCACATTAGCGCAAATTTATAAAGTGAAAGATGGGAATGCGTTCCGTGGTGGCCCAGCGTATTATATGGAAAAGGGATTAAATAAGCGCTGGCTTGGAGCTATTTTCTCTGTATTAATAACAGTAAGTTTCGGATTGATTTTTAACGCTGTACAATCTAATACTGTAGCGGCTGCTTTTGATGGGGCATTCAAAACAGACAGTAGATTAGTAGGTCTTGTAATGGCTGGTTTACTTGCAGTTATTATTTTCGGCGGAGTAAAACGAATTGCTCGCGCAGTTGAAATGATCGTTCCAGTAATGGCAATTATTTATGTAGCAGTAGCATTATTCGTTGTTGTAACAAACATTACGGCAATTCCATATGTATTTAAAGAAATTTTCTTACATGCTTTCGGAATTAAAGAAGTAGTAGGCGGAGGATTAGGTGCTGCGATTTTACTAGGGGTAAAACGTGGATTATTCTCAAATGAAGCAGGTATGGGTAGTGCGCCGAATGCAGCTGCGACTGCAAATGTAACGCATCCAGTTAAACAAGGTTTTATTCAAACTCTAGGGGTATTTACAGATACATTATTAATTTGTAGTTGTACAGCATTTATCATTCTTTTATCAGATGTGCATAATGCAGCTGATTTAAATGGTATTCAATTAACGCAGCAAGCATTAAGTCAACATATCGGTCCATGGGCTTCTATATTTGTAGCAGTCGCAATCTTCTTGTTTGCATTCAGTTCATTAGTAGGTAACTACTACTATGGTGAAACGAATATTGAATTCTTAAATGGAAGTAAAGTGCTATTAAATGCATACCGCATTGCTGTACTTGGCATGGTTATGTTAGGATCTGTCGCAACAATTCAAATCGTTTGGGATTTAGCAGATTTATTTATGGGAATTATGGCTGTTATTAACTTAGTGGCGATCGTATTCCTTTCTAAGTACGCTTTCGCAGCGTTATCAGATTATATTAAGCAGAAGAAACAAGGAAAAGATCCGGTCTTCTACGCAAATTCTATTCCAGGCCTGAAAAATACAGAGTGCTGGGATGAGCAAGTAGCTGATAAAGAAAAAGCAGTATAATGAGGTGAGCATCAAGTGAAACTTGATGCTCATTTTTTATTTTCTCCAGCTATTTGTGAGAAGTAAAAGACGAACATTAATGAGTGTTTTATAATAAAATGTAATTTTTTTAAGAAAAGTGCGGATGTGAGTTGAGATTTATGTTAGAATGGAAAATGCCTTTGAAACAAGAGATTTCATGATCTTTCCCATCCGATTGAAGGTTTTGGAGGGGGAATGGAAAGTTCGGATTATTTCTTATTTTGAGTGGTCAGACGTTCAACGTTAATGAAGAGTTAAATGGAGGATTTTATTAATGAAGTTTGTTATGTTTCTTGTAGGATTGCTCGTTGTATTCGTACTCGGTTTTCTTATAAGCTCCGATCGAAAGAAGATTAAGTATAAACCTATTGCAATCATGCTTGTTATTCAGCTAGCGTTAAGTTATTTCTTATTAAACACGCAAGTTGGTTATATTTTAGTAAAAGGAATTTCAGATGGATTTGGCGCACTTCTTGGATATGCGGAAGCTGGAATCGTTTTCGTATTTGGTGGTCTTGTTAATAAAGGAGAGGTTTCATTCTTCTTAACAGCGTTATTACCAATCGTATTCTTTGCCGTTTTAATCGGAATTCTGCAACACTTTAAAATTTTACCGATATTTATTCGTGCTATTGGTACTGCGCTAAGTAAAGTAAATGGTCTAGGAAAACTAGAATCATATAACGCAGTAGCAGCTGCCATTGTTGGGCAAGCGGAAGTATTTATTACAGTAAAAGATCAATTAAGTAAAATCCCAAAACATCGTTTATATACATTATGTGCATCTTCCATGTCGACAGTATCAATGTCAATCGTAGGTTCTTATATGAAAATGATCGAACCGAAATATGTAGTAACAGCACTTGTATTAAATTTATTTAGTGGTTTCATTATTATTCATATTATTAACCCGTACGATATTACAGAAGAAGAAGATACACTGAAATTAGAAAATAAGAAAAAACAGTCATTCTTTGAAATGCTAAGTGAATATATTATGCTTGGTTTCACAATCGCGATTACAGTAGCGGCAA
This sequence comes from Bacillus sanguinis, assembly GCF_018332475.1. Classification (GTDB taxonomy): domain Bacteria; phylum Bacillota; class Bacilli; order Bacillales; family Bacillaceae_G; genus Bacillus_A; species Bacillus_A sanguinis. The sequence continues at coordinate 38,832 of NZ_BOQB01000027.1, forward strand.
TGTTACTTGGTTTCGTAGCATTAATTACAGCAATTAATAGCTTGTTTGATTCCATGTTCGGTATTACATTCCAAGCTATTTTAGGATACATTTTCTCACCATTAGCATTCGTAATGGGTATTCCGCAAGCAGAGATGGTAACAGCGGGACAAATTATGGCAACAAAATTAGTATCAAACGAATTTGTTGCAATGCTTGATCTTGGAAAAGTAGCTGGTGATTTATCAGCTCGTACGGTTGGTATTCTTTCTGTATTTCTTGTATCATTTGCGAACTTCTCATCAATTGGAATTATCGCAGGTGCAACGAAAGGTATCGATGAAAATCAATCAAATGTTGTATCATCATTCGGTCTACGCCTTGTGTACGGTGCGACATTAGTAAGTATTCTATCAGCGATTATCGTTGGTGTTATGTTATAAAAAGATGGCCCTAGCTCATAGCTAGGGCTATTTTTTATGGTAAATTTTCATGAAAAAACCAATTAGTTAGGAATATATAAAAATCTTGTGAACTACTCGCCACTTAGTAAAGCTCCCTATATACGGTTGATATTTTACGCAGGAACCGAATGGCTTGATTTTCGCACGCTATTTTCTTCCTGCAACCTTCTATATCAAGTTATCAAAGAACTTCATATAGCTAGTTTATCAAAAGTGTTTGGCTATGCCAAACCGAAAGAATTCTCCTTCACGCGTCTCTGGAAGGAGAATTTTTCCGGTAAATTCGTTAAAATTTATATTGCATTTCGATTAGATAACGCTTACAATTTGATTTGTAGGTGGTATCAATTTCAGACTTTCAAGTATGGTAGGAGAGAAGAAGCTACCTTTAATAAATTGCAATTTATGTAAACGCTTACTGATTTTAGATAACAGTTGAATAGTATTTAGGGGTTTTAAATTTTTTTAACATCAATGGTCAGACGTCATTCGTTATACGTTATACGACCAATAACTCGTGGGAGAAGTGGAGGATTCACATATGAAAATAGTAATGTTTCTAGTCGGTTTACTTGTAGTATTTGTACTAGGTTTCCTTATCAGTTCAGATCGTAAGAAAATTAAATATAAACCAATTGCACTTATGCTTGTCATTCAATTGGTACTTGCGTATTTCTTATTGAATACAAAGGTCGGATTTGTATTAGTAAAAGGGATTGCAGATGGGTTTGGCGCTATTTTAAAATTTGCGGAAGCAGGGGTTAATTTCGTATTTGGTGGTTTAGCGAACGATGGACAAGCACCATTCTTCTTAACAGTATTATTACCAATTATTTTCTTAGCAGTACTAATTGGGATTCTACAACATATTAAAGTTTTACCGATTATCATCCGTGCAGTCGGTTTCCTATTAAGTAAAATTAATGGCTTAGGAAAACTAGAATCATATAATGCAGTAGCAGCTGCAATTGTTGGTCAAGGGGAAGTATTCATTACAGTAAAAGATCAACTAAGCAAACTACCGAAAAATCGTTTATACACACTTTGTGCATCTTCCATGTCAACAGTATCGATGTCAATCGTCGGTTCTTATATGAAAATGATTGATCCAAAATATGTAGTAACAGCACTTGTACTAAACTTATTCAGTGGATTCATTATCGTTCATATCATTAATCCATATGAAGTAAAAGAAGAAGACGACATTTTAGAATTACAAGAAGATAAAAAACAAACATTCTTTGAAATGTTAGGCGAATATATTATGCTTGGTTTCTCTATCGCTGTAACAGTAGCGGCGATGCTAATCGGTTTCGTAGCATTAATTACAGCAATTAACGGTGTATTCGATTCAATTTTCGGAATCACATTCCAAAGCATTTTAGGATATGTCTTCTCACCATTAGCATTCGTAATGGGTATTCCAACATCAGAGATGCTAGCAGCAGGACAAATTATGGCAACGAAATTAGTAACAAACGAATTTGTTGCGATGCTTGATTTAGGAAAAGTAGCTGGCGACTTATCAACTCGTACAGTAGGTATTTTATCAATTTTCCTTGTATCATTTGCGAACTTCTCATCTATCGGAATTATCGCAGGTGCAACGAAGAGTATCGATGGTAAACAAGCAAACGTTGTATCATCATTCGGACTAAAACTTGTATACGGTGCAACGTTAGTAAGTATATTATCAGCGATTATCGTTGGGGTTATGCTTTAATAAATAGTAAAGAAGTCGTTTATCTCTCGCCTAGAGGGATGAGCGACTTTTTTTATTCATAGTGACTTTGTTGAAAAGGTTTCAAGTTTTTATAAGAAGGATTTGGCTAAGGTTATTAAGCTGAGAGAAGAGATAAAAAAATCACCTTAATACATTCATTAAGGTGATCAAAATACTATTCAGCTGGAGGCGTAAATGTACGTTTCTCTAATTCAGCGTCTAGCATAAATAGTGCGTTTGAATCGCTTGTAATACGTTTTAATTTTTGGATGATGCTATCAAATGAAGCTTCTTCTTCAACTTGCTCGTCAACGAACCATTTTAAGAATGTAATTGTTGCGTGTTCACGCTCATCCCAAGCGATATCAGATAAGTTGTAAATACGCTTCGTTACTTCACGCTCGTGCTCAAGTGCTACTTCAAAAGCGTTCAGTACAGATTCATATTCGTTATTTGGATTATCAAATCCAGTAATAATAGCGCGCTCACCGCGATCATTAATGTAGTTATAAAGCTTCATTGCGTGAAAACGTTCTTCTTCAGCTTGTACAAGGAAAAAGTTAGCGAATCCATCATAGCTCTCCGCCGTACAGTAAGCAGCCATTGCCATATAAGCATGGGCAGAGAAAAATTCAAAGTTCATTTGATCATTTAATGCGTCGTGCAATTTTTTAGATAACATAAAATCCCCCTTAGTATTGTGACAAGAATATTATACCATAATTGATAATATTCTCATTTGGATGTCTCGAATCTTTTCGAAAGCTTTGTGACGTGTGCTTCCATAATGTCTTGCAGGTCTAAATCATATTTTTGTGAAAGAATAATAAGATTAGATAGTACATCACCAAGTTCTTCTTTTAGCTCTTGTTTTAGTTCTTCTTCCGTTTTCGCGTCTTCATCAGGACGATCACGACCAATTTCAATAGCGCGAACAACTCGTGAAACTTCCCCGACTTCCTCTGTTAAGAAATTTAAGCGAATAAAGGAATTATACTGTGACCAGCTTCGTTTTTCGTAAAATTCCTCCACCCATCTTTGAAATGCAACGATATCCATTTCTTCCTCATCCCTTCAATATGTTGTACAATATTGATTGTATCATAACAATATATAGTTTCGGGGTGTAGGAATGAGAAAGATTTGTGTGTTTGCAGGTTCAAATTTAGGGGAGAGACCAGAATTTAAAGAGCAGGCAATTGAATTAGGTAAAATGTTTGTTGAAAATGACTATGAGCTTGTATATGGTGGTTCATGCGTCGGTTTAATGGGAGAAGTAGCAAACGAAGTTCTTCGTTTAGGCGGGCGTGTAACAGGTGTTATGCCGCGCGGTCTATTTCGAGGAGAAATCGTTCATACAGGGTTAACAGAATTAATTGAAGTAGAAACGATGCATGAACGTAAAGCGAAAATGGCAGAGCTTGCGGATGCTTTCATTGCACTGCCAGGCGGATATGGAACGTTTGAAGAGCTATTTGAAGTAGTATGTTGGTCACAAATTGGTATACATAATAAGCCAGTTGGTTTATTGAACATAAAAGATTTTTATGGACCAATTCTGCAAATGGTTGAACGTGCAGCAGAAGAAGGATTCATGAATCCATCGAATAAAGAGTTAATCGTTGCCGCTGAAACGGCAGATGCACTCATTCATAAGATACAAAATTACGAGCGTCCTGTTTTAGGAACGAAGTGGAAGCAACTATCATAATACAATTGTATAGGAATTTTTGGAAACACATGTCATTTTATCTTGAAAAGGCATGTGTTTTTAATTTGGTTAAATATGTTAATGTTAAGGTGTAATGTTTTTGGAAAAGGAGAAATAGATGGAGGAATTCGTATTTTTAAGGCCGGTTTTTAAATGTGTTTTAGCGGCATCTATTCTTGTTATGCTAATTGTTTCAACACAGAAGAAAGAGCTTATTAATGCGTTTTCGCTTTGGTTTATTTCGATACTATGTATCGGTGTTTCCGCGATCACGTTGTTTATGTCTGGGTTTATTGTTGATGAGTATAATTTAGGTGGAGATGCACAATCGTTTTGTATGTTTATTGCGATTGGTTGTATTAGCAGTTTGAATTTAATTATTTACTATAGACGGAAACAATAAGGAAGGCATTCCGTATTACTTTGGAATGCCTTTATCATTTTGATTACTTTGTTTTTTATACAGGTACCAGCCACCCCAGCCGCCACCAATTGCTACAACAACGAGGAAAGCATAGTCTTTCACCTCGATACGTATATTGAAAATATTAGCTATAAGTAAGACAATCCCAACTGTTATTAATGCAAAAAATGCTCTAATTAAGTAGTCTTTCAACTGAACCACTCCCGCCATTTAAGTAGTAAATGATGAATATGGAAAAGCTTTTTTGATCTATTTTACTAAAGGGTGTTACCTATATTTTAACATAAAAGGGATTGTAATATATTGATAAAAGTAGAGGAGAAGGGTGTTGATATTGTCGTGATTTGTCGGTAAGTCGACATCCTATGTCGAATCGTTGATATATTTGAAAAATCGTCGATATATTTGAAAAATCGTTGATATAATTTTATGTACCATCGAGTGCGACCACTTCATAGAAAAAAGCGACTCTGAACGAGCCGCTTCCGCTTTAAAATAATATCCAGCTCCGGTAGCTAGAATGTTCGGTGGCTTCGCTTTTTCCTGCGAGGCAAAGAGCGCCTCTACGTCAAAAGCTCCATCCCCCTCACATTCTGAGCAAGCTACCTCCGCTTTTAAGTAATATCTAGCTCCAGCGGCTAGAACAGTCGGTTGTTTCACTCCTTCATTCGAGGCAAAAAGCGCCTCGTAATCAGGAGTTCCAACATCCTCCTGTTCTGAACGAGCCGCTTCCGCTTTTAATGATATCCAGCTCCGGTGACTAGAACAGTCGGTCATTTCGCGCCTTCCTGTGAGGCAAAAAACGCCTCTTCGTCAGGAGCTCCAATGCCCTCCTGTTCTGAGCAAGTCACCTCCGCTTTAAAGTCTATTATTGATTCAAGAATGCGCGTAGCATCCAAGCGTGTTTTTCTAGTTCTGTGTAGATGCCTAGTAGTAGGTCAGATGTCATTTCGTCGTCAGAGTTTTGAGCGATTTCCATGCCTTTTTTCAGTTCGACTAGCATCATTTCGTAGTCTTTCATGATTGCTTCGACCATCCCTTCTGCAGTTTCTCCGTATGCTGCTTCTTGAATAGTAGAGATTTCTAGGTATTCTTTCATTGTTGCTACTGGTTTACCACCAATTGCTAAAATACGTTCTGCAATTTCGTCGATGTGAGTAGCTGATTCTGTGTAAAGTTCTTCAAATTTCTCATGTAGTGTGAAGAATTGAGGTCCTTTTACGTACCAATGGAAGTTGTGTAGTTTTGTGAATAAAACGCTCCAGTCTGCTACTTGTTTGTTTAATACTTCGATTACTTGTTTGTTCATTATGATCAATCTCCTTTTGAGTTGTTATGTGATATCAATTACTAATTTATAATTATTATAATCTAGTAATTTATATAAATCAACCCTTTTGCTGGAATTAATTTGAACAAATTATGAACTGTTGTATATAGAAAATCCCTATTACTGTGAAGTAATAGGGATTTTTTTTGATATATAGCTACTGTTCTAAACGAGCCGAATCCGCTTTTAATCGTTATACAGCTTTTTTATTCTCTTCTACATCCTGCCCATCCCAGCACTCTGTATTCTGTAAGCCAGGGATAGAACTTGCAACGAAAACAGGATCTTTTCCTTGTTTCTTTTGCTTCATATAGTCTACTAATGCTGCGTAGGCGAACTTGCTTAGGAATGAGATGGCAATTAAGTTTGTGAATACCATTAGTCCCATGAATAAATCAGCTAAACTCCAAACTGTTTGAAGGGCAGCGATTGATCCGAAGAATACCATTCCAACAACTGCAATGCGATAAATCGTTAACCATGTTTTGCTTTCTTTAATGAATGCGATGTTTGTTTCACCATAATAGTAGTTTCCTAGTAAAGAACTGAACGCGAATAGGAAAATAATAATCGCTAAGAAAGTGCTTGCCCATGGTCCGATTTGTGAACTTAATGCACTTTGTGTTAATTCAATACCTTGTAAATTTGTTCCTTTGTAAAGTCCAGAGCATAATACGATAAATGCTGTTGATGTACATACTAAGAATGTGTCTACGAAAACTCCTAATGCTTGAACAAGTCCTTGTTTTACAGGGTGAGATACATCTGATGTTGCAGCTGCGTTAGGAGAGCTACCCATACCTGCTTCTGTCGCGAATAAACCGCGCTGAATTCCGAACTTGATTGCTGCTCCAATACCACCAGCGATGGCTTGGTCTAAACCGAATGCACCGTTAAATATTTCCATGAAAATGCTTGGTAACATATTGAAGTTGTTAATTACGACGAAAATAGCCACACCAATATAAACAATTGCCATTGGAGGAACAATCATTTCTGTAATACGTGAAATGCTTTTGATACCACCGAAAATAATAACTGCAACTAATAAAGCTAATAGAGCTCCTACAATCGTTCGCTCTAGTCCAAAAGCATTTTCAAATGCTATTGTTACTGTGTTTGCTTGTACAGAATTGAAAATTAATCCGTACGCAACTGTAATAAGAAGTGAAAACCAAACACCCATCCAGCGTTTGTTTAAGCCTTTTTCCATGTAATATGCTGGTCCACCACGGAACCTGCTTCCATCTTTTACTTTATAGATTTGCGCGAGCGTACATTCTACGAAACTAGTAGCTGCGCCAAGGATGGCGATAAACCACATCCAAAATACTGCGCCAGGTCC
>NZ_BOQB01000028.1 GCF_018332475.1 Bacillus sanguinis
GTTGTATAATATCAATGAAAGCGCTTATTATTTCAATATACATAATTCGAACTCGTCTTTATCGAAACATTCTAACTATTATACTTATATTTGCATGCAACAATTTTAGTTATCTGTATAGGTATACCAAATATATCCACCCTATTTTTCTGTAAAATTACTTTATAACATGAAAGATTAACTTGGGTGATAAGTTATTGTGAATGTTTTTTTACAAAACAGATAAGTAATAGTGTTTGGTATTATGTAAATTATTGTAATAACATAAGAGTAAAGAAAACATTTACATTGATTATTGATTCATCAATTATTGAAAAGAGCAAAATGCACCTTTTGTAAGGAAAAGGATTATATGCATTGGGAGGTTTAAACAAATGACGAGGAAGAATACAACGACAAACCCTTGGGCCAAGTTCCACGGTCCGAACCTTGGTTATGTGATTGAACAGTATGATCTTTACGTAACTGGAGCAGGTTCTGTTGATCCGGAATTACAAGAGCTTTTTGAAATTTTTGGAGCTCCTTCGTTTCAAGATGATGTCGTAACAGGGGACAACACAGCAACACATTTTTCTCCTCAAAACACAGGGAACATTGAAAAAATTCTTAAAGTCGTTCAACTTGTTGAACAGATTCGTTCTTTCGGGCATACGTTGGCTCACATCAACCCGATGGAAGATGTTGCAAATGGACAATCTCTTCTTGAGAAAGCAATGAACGAACTAAGCGATGCTGACTTGAAAGCGATTCCAGCAAAAACAGTATGGCAAGATGCACCAGAAGGTATTCACACTGCACTTGATGTAATTCATAGATTAAAAGACGTTTATACAAAATCTTTAGCTTATGAATTTTCTCATATACAAGATAGTGAAGAACGCGCGTGGTTGCATCAAATGGTGGAATCAAATTCATTGCGTCAACCACTATCAAATAAAAAACGAACTGCTCTTTTAAAACGTTTAACAGCTGTTGAAGGTTTCGAGCAATTCTTGCATAAAACATTCGTTGGGCAAAAGCGTTTCTCTATCGAGGGCGTTGATATGCTTGTACCTGTTCTAGATGAAATTGTACTAGAAGGTGCTAAAAGCGGCGTAGAAGATGTCATGATTGGTATGGCTCACCGCGGTCGTCTAAGCGTACTTGCACACGTATTAGAAAAACCATATAGTCACATGTTTGCTGAGTTCAAACATGCAAAAATAGAAGGCGCAGTGGCTAACTCTGGCTGGACTGGCGACGTAAAATACCATTTAGGTAGAGAACAAGTCGTTAGTAACGAAGAAGTTAGCACTCGCGTTACATTAGCAAATAACCCGAGTCACCTTGAGTTCGTTAACCCTGTTGTGGAAGGCTTCGCACGTGCGGCTCAAGAGAATCGTAAAAAATCTGGTCTTCCAGAACAAGATACTTCAAAATCATTCGTCATTTTAGTTCATGGTGATGCTGCATTCCCTGGTCAAGGTATTGTATCTGAAACGTTGAACTTAAGCAGATTGAACGCGTACCAAACTGGCGGAACAATTCATGTTATCGCAAACAATGCAGTTGGTTTTACGACTGATAGCTATGATTCTCGTTCTACGAAATATTCAAGTGACCTTGCAAAAGGTTTCGATATTCCGATTGTTCACGTGAACGCTGATGATCCAGAATCTTGTCTTGCTGCTGCTAACCTTGCGATTCAATATCGTACATTGTTCAAAAAAGATTTCTTAATCGATTTAATTGGTTACCGCCGCTACGGTCATAACGAAATGGATGATCCAGCAGTTACGCAACCACAAGTATACAAAAAGATTAAAAACCACCCAACTGTAAGAGCTATTTATGCAGATCAATTACAAACTGCTGGTGTTCTAAATGCAGATGAGGTTGAAACAATTACACAGTTTATACAAGAGCAATTAAAATCTGACTATGCACAAGTACCACCGGCTGATACGAGCGATGCAACAATTCATGTTAAAGTGCCAGATGTTGTTGCAAAAGGCATTCAGCCAATTGATACTGGTGTTGAACTTGACTCACTTCGTGCAATTAATGAAGGTCTACTATCTTGGCCAGAAGGATTTAACGTATATCCGAAAGTGAAGAAAATTCTTGAGCGCCGTAAAGATGCTCTTGAAGAGAACGGTAAAATTGAATGGGCACTTGCTGAGTCATTAGCATTCGCTTCTATTTTACAAGAAGGTACGCCAATTCGTTTAACTGGTCAAGATTCACAGCGTGGTACATTCGCGCACCGTCATATCGTATTACACGATACTGATACAAATGAAACTTATTCACCATTGCATCGCTTACCAAACATTAATGCATCCTTCTCTGTTCATAACAGTCCGTTATCAGAAGCTGCTGTTGTTGGTTACGAGTATGGTTATAACGTATTCGCTCCAGAAACTCTTGTTATGTGGGAAGCGCAATATGGTGACTTCTCAAATACTGCGCAAGCATTATTTGATCAATATGTTTCAGCAGGAAGAGCAAAATGGGGTCAAAAATCTGGTTTAGTTCTTCTATTACCACACGGTTATGAAGGTCAAGGACCAGAGCACTCTAGTGCACGTCCAGAGCGATTCTTACAGTTAGCTGCTGAGAATAACTGGACAGTTGCAAACTTAACGAGCGCGGCACAATACTTCCATCTTTTACGTCGTCAAGCATCTATCTTAGGAACAGAAGCTGTTCGACCATTAGTACTGATGACGCCGAAGAGTTTATTACGTCATCCACTTACGCTTTCAACTGCTAGTCAGTTAAGCGAAGGACGTTTCCAGCCTGCTCTAGAACAAGAAAACCTTGGTACAAAACCGAACAAAGTAAAACGTCTTGTGTTAAGCACAGGTAAAATGGCGATTGACTTAGCTGCAGAAATTGAGTCTGGTAAACATGAGTACAACTTAGATGAAGTTCATGTCGTTCGTATTGAACAGCTATACCCATTCCCTGCTGAGAAAGTTCAATCTATTATTAAACGCTTTAAAAACTTAGAAGAAATTATTTGGGTTCAAGAAGAACCGCGTAATATGGGCGCATGGCATTACATGGCTCCAATTCTGTTCGAACTAGCTGGAGATAAAGTGAAAACAGGTTACATCGGACGCCCAGATCGCTCTAGCCCATCTGGTGGCGATCCATTCGCTCACAAAGCTGAGCAAGAACTAATTGTTGCACATGCTTTAGATGTGAAGTATAACTTCCGTCAAGATAAACAAGAAATTGAAGTTTACAGCAACTAAAAAGTAACAACGAAGGTTTCTAGCTTGCTCCCTGGGCAGATATTCTGCCCAGGAGCAGGCTAACAAATGGAGATTACCGAAGACAAAAGAAGAAAAAACACACCGTTAGGCAAATAAGGGGAGGACATTTAAAATGATCGAAATTAAAGTACCTGAGCTTGCAGAATCTATTACCGAAGGAACTATCTCACAATGGCTTATCAACGTAGGCGACAAAGTTGAGAAAGGTGGCAGCGTTGTTGAGCTTGAAACTGATAAAGTCAATGTAGAAATCATTGCAGAAGATTCAGGTATTGTATCGAAGTTACTAGGCGAACCTGGGGATACAGTTGAAGTTGGCGCAACTATCGCAATTTTAGATGCAAACGGAGCACCAGTTGCAGTAAGTACACCTGCACCAGTGGCTGAGCAACCAAAACAAGAAACGGCTGAAGCACCGAAAGCTGCGGCACCAAACGCTGAGCAAACTGCAACTCTGCAAGGTTTACCAAATACGAACCGTCCTATCGCATCACCAGCTGCTAGAAAAATGGCTCGTGAATTAGGAATCGACTTAAACGACGTACGTAGCACAGATCCACTTGGACGTGTGAGACCACACGATGTACAAGCTCATGCTGCAGCACCAAAAGAAGCACCAGCTGCTCCAAAAAGTCCAGCTCCTGCTCCAGTTGCAAAAACGGAATTCGAAAAACCAGTTGAGCGTGTGAAAATGTCCCGCCGCCGTCAAACAATTGCAAAACGTCTTGTAGAAGTTCAACAAACATCTGCAATGTTAACAACATTTAACGAAGTTGATATGACTGCAATCATGGAATTACGTAAAGAGCGTAAAGACGCTTTCGAGAAAAAACATGATGTACGTCTTGGTTTCATGTCATTCTTCACAAAAGCAGTTGTTGCAGCATTAAAACAATTCCCATTATTAAATGCTGAAATTCAAGGCGACGAGCTGATCATTAAAAAATTCTATGATATCGGTATTGCAGTAGCAGCTCCAGATGGACTAGTTGTTCCAGTTGTACGCGATGCTAACCAATTAAACTTCGCTGAAATCGAAAGCGAAATTCGTAATTTAGGTATGAAAGCACGTGACAACAAACTTTCATTAAAAGAGTTACAAGGTGGTACATTCACAATTACAAACGGTGGTGTATTCGGTTCTCTAATGTCAACACCGATCCTAAACAGCCCACAAGTTGGTATTTTAGGAATGCACAAAATCCAAGTACGTCCAGTTGCAATTGATGCAGAACGTATGGAAAACCGTCCAATGATGTACATCGCTTTATCTTACGATCACCGTATCGTTGATGGTAAAGAAGCAGTTAGCTTCCTTGTTGCTGTTAAAGATATGCTTGAAGATCCAAAATCATTATTATTAGAAGGTTGATAGATTAATAATCTATTAAAGGCTGTAGAATGAATCATTCTACAGCCTTTTTTTATTGCGTTCATACGGGACAAATTTCATAACATAAGCTAATAATGTATGCCTAAACGTAAGGGGGATTAAAATGAGTAACCTTCCAATTCATACAAAACTGAAAGCTAATAAGGATACTTTCTTCCTCCCCGACTCAAACGGGGGTGTCTATTTTCGAAATAACGCCAGTTCATTTCGTATGGACGGTGATGGAATTTACAACTGGATTGAAAAATTAATGCCGATGTTTAACGGTAATTACTCTTTAGCAGAAATAACCGATGGTCTCCCTCTCCCCTATCAAAATCGTGTATTTGAAATCGGTGAGATTTTATATGAAAATGGTTTCGTTCGGGATGTAAGTCAAGATGCACCTCATGAATTAAATAGCGCATTACTTGATAGATACGCTTCACAAATTGAATTTTTAGAAGCGGATTCTCATTCAGGCGCTCTAAAATTCGAAACGTATCGCGGGGCAAACGTCCTTATAATTGGTTCTGGAGATATGCTTACTTCCTTAGTTTCTTCTTTATTAGAATCTGGATTACCTACCTTTCATTACCTTATTACAGATTATGCGGAAACAAATTACGAACGCATTCATGAGCTAGTAGAACTTGCACATGAAGTAGATGATCACGTCCTTGTTCAAGAAATAGATACGACAATTGATCGTCCCCTGCATGAAGTATTCGAGCCTTTCGACTGGATTTTGTACGTTTCTCAAAATGGAGATATTGAAGGTTTAAGAGCAGCTCACACGATTTGTAGGGATATAGGAAAGAACTTCATACCAGCCGTCTGTTTATCAGCACTTGGTATAGCCGGCCCTATCGTAACAGCTAATCGTGAAGAATGCTGGGAATCCGCATGGCATCGGCTACATGAAACGAATTTACAAAATGAACATTCATCAGCATCATTTTCACCCGTTACATCTGCAATGTTAGCAAATATAATCGTATTTGAATTATTTAAACATGTCGCTGATGATGCTTACCGAGAAAAAGAAACACAATTCTTTTTATTAAATTATGAAACACTCGAAGGCGCATGGCATCCTTTTATAAAACATCCTCTCGCAACAGATGAAAGTTTTACAATTGATACGATAGAAAATCTTTCTGAACAACTTGAACATCGGTATGGCCAACACACCTCAACTGATTTATTCCGTTTTTTCGATTCATTAACTTCTAAAGAAGCTGGTATATTCCATGTATGGGATGAACAAGATTTATATCAATTACCGTTATCACAATGCAATATTCAAGTAGCTACTCCACTAGCAGATGGTCCTACTTCCCTCCTGCCTCTTATGACTTGTGGTGGTTTGACTCATAATGAAGCGCGCCGAGAAGCTGGTTTAGCAGGAGTTGAAACATATGTAGCAGAAATTATGCACCGCCTTATTCCTGAACATAACGATATCGGTATCGGTGCTGGAGAAACGATGACAGAAGGTGTATACCGAGCGCTACAACAACATTTAAATAATAAATTGTATGAGCGGCAGTCACATATGCTAGAAGAAATTACGACGGTCGACTTAACCGAAATTCATGATAAACATTGTAGATTTTATTACGATGCTCTCGCGACAATTCATGAAACACCTAAAATAGCAGTAAGTGAAGAGATTCTCAGCTTTCCAGTCGTTTGGATCGGTATAAATGATCGATGGTACGGCGCATCTAATATTAATACGACGTTAGCGTTACGAAACGCACTACAACTATCCCTTCTTCATATTCAAAATGAAGAGACTCCATACAGAGCTAATATCTTGCCGGAATCCTCTATTATTTTATATGACACGGATTCTTTTAGGTTAGAAATACAAGCGGAAGAAGAAATTCCAAGCACGCAATCTGTACAGCTTGCCTTGCGACATTTAGAAGAACATCATTTTTATCCATTCGTATTTGATTTAGCTATTGAACCATTTTTGAAAGAACACTTAGATGGTGTGTACGGAGTATTAATTGCAAAGGAGGATAGACTATGACTCAAAATATATTACTTATAGGAGATGGCTTACTTGCAGACTATGTACACAATCAATTAAGCGAACAATTTTCCATCATTCGCCAACATACCCTTACAGAAGAACCCCCTGAAAATATTCATCTCGCTCTCGTATTACATGATGGCTCTCCTTCTGCCATTCATCATGATGCCGAGCTAATTTTTCGTTCCAATCAGATTCCGTGGCTACGCGGGTTTACTTCATTTGGTGAAGGTGTTATCGGTCCTTACATTCATCCTCTTGCAGCTGGATGTACCCATTGTGCCGATGGACGACGCTTTATCGCTGGTTTTGATCAAAAAGAAATGTGGGAGCTACAACGAAAATACGCGGTAAAAGAAGATAACGTAACGAGGCGTGATGTATGTGCCACCCAAAATGGCATGTTACAAATGTGCCATCTTATTTGCGCAGAGACAGAAAAGATATTAGCTCATCGCCATTCTTCTTTAGAAAACGAACTCATTTTACTAAATTTACAAACACTGCAATGCACGCGGCATTCTTTTCTTCCAGATCCGCTCTGCCCTGTATGTAGCAATTTGCCTGACGATACGGCAGATGCAGCTGTGATTTCATTACAACCTAGCTTAAAAACAAGTGATACAACATATCGCTGTCGCTCCATTCATGAACTAAACACATTTTTAACGAGAGATTATTTAGATTACCGCGTCGGTATGTTGAACGGAAAAATGCAGCATTCTTTATTACCGTTTGCTGACGTTATTATAAACATGCCATTAATGTTTGGAAATGAAGGTGTTGCAGGCCGAACTCTTTCATTTGCAATAAGTGAAGCAACTGCTATTTTAGAAGGTTTAGAAAGATATTGTGGTATGTCACCTCGAGGAAAAAAGACGAATGTGCATGGTAGTTTTCATGATTTAGAGGATTATGCACTGAATCCCCTCTCTCTCGGTGTACATACAAATGAACATTATAATCGTGATAGTTTCCCGTTTAAACCGTTTGATCCTGACTATGAACAAAATTGGGTATGGGGCTACTCTTTACTACAAAATCAGCCAATTTTAGTTCCTGAATCAATCGCTTATTATAGCCTCGGTCATCGAGATGCTTACGTATATGAAACATCAAATGGATGTGCCATTGGTGGTAGTTTAGAAGAAGCAATTTTTCACGGCATTTTAGAAATTGTAGAGCGTGACGCCTTTTTGCTTACTTGGTATACGGAATTACCTCTTTCCCGCCTTGATCTTAGTTCAGCAAATGATACAGAATTACAATTAATGATTCAGCGGCTATACACGATTACTGGTTATGAGTTACATGCTTTTAACGCAACGATGGAACACGGTATCCCAAGCTTATGGGTAATTGCGAAAAATACGCGTGAAAATGGAATGAATGTCGTTTGTGCTGGAGGCTCTCATTTAGACCCAGTCCGTGCTTTAAAGAGTGCCATCCATGAAATAGCAGGCATGTTACTTATAACAGACGATGAACTTGAGGAAAAAAGAGAATACTACGAAAATTGCTTACAAGACCCTTATCTTGTAAATAAAATGGAAGACCATAGTATGCTGTACGGATTGAAAGACGCGGAAGAACGTCTTCACTTCCTTTTACGTGATGATGCACCGGTGCAAACGTTCCAAGAAATGAACGCGTTACAATCAGTTGATCTAGATTTAACATCCGATCTTCATCAACTTTTAAACCGCCTACAGCAAGCTGGACTTGACGTAATCGTTGTAGATCAAACCGTACCTCTTATAGAAAAAAACGGATTACATTGTGTAAAAGTCATTATTCCAGGCATGTTACCAATGACATTCGGCCACCATCTCACTCGGGTTACAGGACTGGATAGAGTGTATACCGTACCGATGACACTTGGATATACAAACGAACCTTTAACGAATGAACAATTAAATCCACATCCGCATCCGTTTCCATAGTAAAAGGGGGGATTTTATGCAGCTGGGTACTTTTTTACATCATCTCCATTTTTCTATAGACGAAATTATGCCGAACCTTGAAGTGGACTGGGAAGATGCACCGCTTCCTTATAAATTATATCGAAATGTACCTATTATCCCTCTCTCTTTAGAAATCCCATTATCTTTACCTAACTCTTCTACTACACCTACTTTGAAAGAGATTGGTCATTACCTTTGGTGCTCATTTGGTTTAACACAATTATGTCAGCTAAATAGCGAGAAAATTTTATTTCGAAGATCTATCCCTTCCGGCGGTGCTTTATATCCAAATGAATTGTATATATATTTAAAAATTGACGATTATCCAGATGGCATTTACCATTACGACGCCGCGCATCATCGGCTTATCTTACTTCGCGAAGGAAATTTCGACTCTTACCTTACAGAAGCACTCGGCAATCGTTGTAACATACAGTCTTGTTTTGGCGCTGCATTCGTATCCACTATGTTTTGGAAAAACTACTTTAAATACAATAACTTTTCATATCGACTTCAAGGATTAGATAGTGGTGTTCTCATCGGACAATTACTGGAATGTGCCAAACAATTCGGTTACAAAAATGGCGTATACTTTCAGTTTCTAGACCGTGCAATCAATCATTTACTCGGACTGTCAGAAGGAGAAGAAAGCGTGTATGCTGTCGTTCCTTTCAGTACAGAACCGCAATCTAATTGGTTTCACAATGATTACCGTGAAAATAAAACAGTTACTTCTCATGAGTTGTTGCAGCAAATTCCGCCGTTATCACATGAACATTTCGTGCGCTCAAAACATGTAAATGAATATCCAATGATAGCAAAAATAAATGAAGCTTCTATGATTGAATCGACAGCACACTTCCAAACGCTACATCATAAAGAGCACTATCAACATCATGCGTACGCTGTACAGTTGCCGCAAGTAGAACGATTATCATATGATTTCTTACAACTTTGTAAACAGCGGTATTCCCCTGATGCTGACTTTACTTTAACGAAATGGGATGTAGCCGGGCTTGCCACTTTACTACAAGAAGCGAGCCTCTCCTTCCCTTATTACAATGATCTTGATGGTCAGTATGTAAATGAAAATGCGCGCGTTTCATTATATGGATGTTTTTATAACGTAAAAGATATAGAAAACGGTGCTTACGCTTATAACAGTAAAACGCATTCCATCCAGCCAATTCGGTACGGAGACCTTCGTTATCCCCTTCAATCTAGTATGACGATGGATAATGTAAACCTTTTTCAAGTACCGCTTTGCCTACATGTAGTCGGAAAGAAAGATTACTATACAAATGCATTAAGCTATAGGGGATACCGTATTCATCAAATGGAAGCTGGAATACTCGTTCATAAACTTGTTTTTGCAGCGACCGCAATGGGAATGGCTGGGCACCCTTTACTTAGTTTTGATACAAATTCATGTGATCAGTTGTACGGAATAGATGCTGGAAATGAAACGTCTCTCATTCAAATTCCTGTCGGGGCGTATCGGGCGCGGAATTGGTTAAAAGGGGATTTGCGTAATTAGAAGCACGCCGCTCATCGGCGTGCTTTTTTTAAAGGACTTACTTGATAAAAAGCGAAGTGAGTATATCTTCTTACATAAAAGGAGAGTTTAACTTGAGCATTTTACAACGATTAATCCAGCAAGCAAAAAATCCTCGGGGGACAATTGGTTCTTCTATGCTTTGTATTATGAACACTGCACATACGAGACTGACCAATTGGACACTACAGAAAGTGCATATAAAGAAAGATGCAATTATATTAGATATTGGTTGTGGCGGCGGTAAAACGATACACACTCTTTCAAAACGAACTCCACTTGGAAAAATATACGGGATTGATTACTCCGATCAAGCTGTAAAAAATTCTATACAGACGAATATAAAGGATGTTCAAAAACAAAAAGTCATTGTTCAACAAGCAAGCGTTTCTTCTATTCCCTATCATACAAACTTCTTCGATCTCATTACCGCTTTTCAAACACACTACTTCTGGCCTGATGTGGAACAAGATATAAAAGAAGTATTTCGCGTCCTACAGCCGAACGGATCCTTTTTATTAGTGGCTGAAACTTTCAAAATTCAATATCATATGGAGAAATGTAAAACGACTGAAGAATTAGTAAACCTATTTTATAAAACAGGATTTACAAGCGTGAAATGTTATGAAGAAAGAGGATGCCTTTGTATAATAGGAAACAAATAAAAAAGCAGACCCTTTGAGGTCCGCTTTTTTACTAGATTAACTTAAAAATACTCTTAATTTGTCTCGCAAATAACCAATTTTTCGTACCGTAGTTATCATTTAAACTATCTAAATTGATAGATTGTCCGTTGGCAAACTTTAATTCTAACGTTGTATTTTTGTCATTTGTTTTTAAGTTGCTATGTGTAATCGCATCATACTTTAATTTTTCAATTTCAACATATTCATCTTTTTCTTGTCCGATTACGACATGGTCCTGGAAGAAGAACAATACTTCTACTTTCTTACCGAAACAAAATACATTTTTCGTATAAATTAATGTCGCATTATCAAGTCCGACACATACTTCTTTCATCTCTTCCACAACATGTCCAAAGTCTTCTTCTTGTCTTGTGTTTGATTCAGCAATCCATTCTTCGATTGTTTTCATATTAATTGCCATACGGTGCCCCCTGGTTCGTTCATTGCTTTATTAAAAAATAAATACTATATGAAAATATAAGCGATACGTACTATGTTTTCAAGGGTGAACGGTATATTCAAAATAAAGTAAAAATTCAATTACTACCCTTCACAAAAAAATAGCACTTAAAAAGTGCTATTCTGCTCGTCTTGCCGCTTGCTGAATTGGATCCCAAACGCTGTTATATGGTGGTGCGTAACTTAAGTCGACATCTTCTAAATCGTGAATGCTCATTTTATTGAAAAGCGCCATCGCAATCACATCAATCCGTTTATCTACACCTTCTTCTCCAATTACTTGTCCGCCTAATAATTGTTTCGTGTCAGAACGATATAGTAATTTCAAATAAAGTGGTTTCGCATTTGGATAATAGCCCGCCATATTTGTTGAATCTACTTTGACTGTTTTATACGGAATATGTAGTCCTTTTGCTTCTTTTTCATTTAAGCCTGTTCTTGCAAGCGTCAAATCCATAAATTTAATAATTCCTGTACCTAACGTACCTTTAAAGGCTCTTCGTTTATCAAGCATATTCAGTCCAGCAAGTCGCCCTTGTTTATTGGCAGTCGTTCCGAGCGGGATATGATCATAAATTTCCTTTATAACGTGGTAATGTGTTGCGCAATCACCAGCTGCGTATACGTCCTGCACATTCGTTTGCATGTATGCATTTACTTCAATTGCCCCTTTATGATTTGTACGTATATTTGTTCCTTCAAGAAAATCAGTATTTGGCTTCACTCCAACCGATACTAAAACAAGATCTGCTTTATACGTCCCTTTATCTGTTTCAATTTGTTCCACTCTTTCATTTCCTTTAAATGCTTTTACATTTTCATTCGTTAAAATTTCAATATGGTGTTTATCTGCTTCTTTATGTATATATTCTGCCATATCTGCATCATAAATCGTACCGATATGATCATTTCGCTCAATCATTCTTACTTTCTTACCAAGTTCGACGAATGTTTCTGCCATCTCCAGTCCAATCGCACCGCCGCCAATAATGGTTACATATTCAACTTTATTCGTTTCTAACGTTTTTAATATACGCTCAGCATCCGGAATTGTTTTTAAAAGATGAACACCTTGTAAATCTCGGCCCTCCCATTCTGGCATAACAGGACGTACTCCGGTCGCAATTAATAATCGATCGTATGGAAATTCAAAGACATCTTTCGTCTTCGTATGCTCTGCGTATACCATTTTCTTTTCCGTATCTACTTTCGTTACTTCATGTCGTACTTTCGCATCAATTCCATATTTATCACGAAACGTCTTTACATTACGCGCGATTAACTTTTCCGTTGAAGCGATAGCACCACTAATGACATACGGTAACCCACACTGCGCGTATGAATAAATTTCACCTTTTTCTAACGTTACAACATTTGCATTTTCATCGTTTCTAACAATTTGCATAGCTGCACTCATACCAGCTGCATCTCCGCCAATAATGACATAGTTCACTTTACCACTCCTTCTTTTTTACATACTCTTTACGTTTTCCATATTTTGTAGAAATAACACCTACTTCCATTGTAAAGAAATAATATTTCATCTACAAATTTGGTGCACAAACCTATAGGTAAATAGGTAACCGTCGTGTCTTATAAACAACATGTTTAATATGCTATAACAGTTACTATTGAAAGTAGGTGAAATATATGTGCGCCAGCCTTCTCACCCAGCTTCGAGATGAACCGCAAGAACCAAAAGAACCGAAACCCGCCGTCTCACTTGACCAAGAATTTTCTATTAATGCAACAATATACAGCGCTCGTGCTTGGTTATCTAACGATGATACGTTTGCGCAAGATATTTGGAAAGCTACCCAATTCGCTTCAGCATCACATGCTGGCAAATCCATCTTTCCAGTCGGTTCCGTTAAAATTCTGAACTTTTCTGACGATACAATAACCGTTACTGCTTCGCCAGATTCAGATCATGCGCTCAAAATAGTCGTACCACCCCATTCCGAGGCAGCTCTAACGTCTGGTCCTTTATCACATATACAAGCTAGTACATCAGGAGGATCAAGTAAAGTCACATTTCTCTTTCACATCTTTTTCTCAAGAGATCCTGGTTCAGATAAATAACCATAAAAAAGGTACAGCTATGGACTGTACCTTTTTCACGTGTTTATTCTCTTGATTTGATGAGTTCCACATTATAAGTTTCAATATCTGTTAGCTTTCCTGAAAAATATGGATTTTCTCTATACCAAGACTGTTTTGAAAAGTATGATTGCATATCTTTCGTTTGAAACATGTGTCCATGTCTTGCGTATATTTCATTTCTCGCTATTTTCAATTGTTCTTTCGATAAATATGCTAAGTCCGTACTCGTTAATTTTCGAATATCACTATCAGGGAAAATGAAACCATTATATACATACCGAGTCGTAGGCGGCGGAGTAACATTATAAACAACTGTTTTTTCCGAGCTCTTCTTCTGGAATGGAAGATTATACGAAGGAAATGCCGTTACCGTTTCTACCTTCGTCGTTTCCCTTCCAGTTTCTCCATTTCGTTCTAAATAAATCATCGCACTTCCATCAGTCGCTACCGGTCCCCACGTAATTTCTTCTCCAGCTAGCGCTGTAACTGGCTTTTGATTCACGTACAATGTTGCACCAGGGGCGTTCGTTTGAACTGTAATATATTGCCCTTGCAACGTTAAATCTATCGTTACGTTATTTTGTCCTTGTTTCATAAGTACAACCTTTTCTTCACGTGATAGTTTCACATAGTCATTTTTATATTCTGCTTGAAACACTTGAGCTCCTGGAAGAAACGGTCCATATTGCTTCTCAAACTTTTTGTCATCAGACTTATCAATTTCTATTCCATTCATTTTTAAAGATGTACCTTTTTCATTTGTAAGCAGCGTCGTATAATACGTCTTCGCTTTCAATTTATACCGATCAAAGATAAAGAAATACTTTCCATCTTTCGTTAACGAAAAGTCTGTTCTTTCGATTCCGTTCCCTTGTTTTTCAACTATCCTCAACTGTTCTTTCAATTCATTTACGTATGATGGATTTTCTTTTATATATGAAAATAGAGGCTTTACACTCTCTCCAGTTACAATAACTGACGGATCATCTGCTGTGATAATCTCGGCTAATTTCTCCCCGTCCCTCTCTTGTAAAATAGTAATGATCCGATCTACTTGTGCCGATTGCTTATAATACGATGATCCGTACAAATAGAGTCCGACAATCGCTATAACAAATAGTGCTAACAGCATAATGCCAACCTTTGCACCACCGCTCATGTTCTTCTTTACTACAAGACTTCCCCTCTTCATCCCGCAGTTTTGACAAAATTGCACACCTTCTTCAAACTGAGTCCCACACTTTGTGCATATATTCATCCATTCAACCACCTTTTCTTTAGAGGCCAGTTAATCCCTGTGTAAAGGTTTGAATTATCGTGCTAATGTAAGACCACAGTACAATGAATGTTGCAATTCCGATTAAAACATTTGCGATAAGAAGTGTATAGATAGGGTCTAATCCGCCATTATCTAGCTTTACTATAGCGACAATTATACTAATTGACATATACGTTGTAGCCAGCCCTAATAAGATTGGTAAGAAAAAGATTAATAAAAAGCTAAACAGAAAAGAAAGAACTAATATAGCAATAGCTGGCGTCGCTATCGTTCCCCATACACCGAATACTTCAAGAAATGAAAATGAAGATTTCATCATCTTCCCACTGACAAAAATAATAAATCCGACAAATAAAGTTAAAATAAGTAAAAATAAAAAGACCGTTACAGAGTCCAAAAAGAATGTAGGAGTAGGTATATCTGGTGCAAATGTTTTCGTAACAGCTGCTGCAGCACTCATCATTCTATAAAAAATACATGCCCCTAAAAAACAAATAAGAACAAGACTTATAATTCCATTTCGTACTTCAACCTTGCCGCTTTTCATAATCGCTGTCGGTGCTTTGAAAGCGTGTTTAAAGAACTGAAAATATCCACTCGCAAACCGCTTCGCTTGCTCTACCGTTTCATTCGTTCGAGTTTCCTTTGCTTGTGCCGCGCGCGCTTGTTCTGGCTCTTCTTCTTGGCCACTACTTACCACTACTTCTTCCTTTAACGAATGTCCACAATTCCCGCAAAATTTTGCCTCTGCTGCATTTTCCGTCTGACACGCCGGACATTTCATTCTCTCATCCCTCCTTTAAGCATATACCGTATAGGGTGTTACAAATTCAATATATGACTTTGTACATAAAACATGACTACAAGAAAAAGATTATGAAATCCTCCTTTCAAAAGAAATATATGTGCTAGCAATCTTGAAAAATAATGCTATTATGAAACAGAACAAATAACGTTTGTAACAGATTGGATGACTAGCAATGGAATTGGTAAACTTAATTTTTCAAATACTCCTTACAAGCGTAATCCAATTATTTTCTTTAATTGGCGTTATCATTGTAATTGGATTTCTATTAGGCTATTTAGAATCTCTCACACGAATGTATTGGTCGAGAGCTTTCGGAAGAAAAGGATTCCTTTTAACAGCGTGGATTGGTGTTCCGATTCACGAACTTGGACATGCCATTATGTGTGTACTATTTCGTCATAAAATTGTAGCAACGCAGTTTTTCCCAACGGATACAAGTCAAGGTGCTTTAGGTTACGTACAACATCAATACAATCAAAAAAGTGTATATCAACGAATTGGGAACTTCTTTATCGGCATCGGGCCTATTATTTCCGGTATTACTGCATTAATCCTTTTAATGCGCTATTTCGTACCCGATTCCTATTTCTTATTTAATACAACTCTGGAAAAAACAATCGCTTCTACTTCTATTAATGTAGAAATGGTGCAAAACATGCTCTTGTCGACGTTCGTATTATTGAAAAGCTTATTTACAATAGGCAACTTATTGAATCCTTCCTTTTGGCTATTTTTATTTATCGCCATTTGTATTTCTGCCCATATCGCTTTAAGTAAACCAGACATTAAAGGATCAATAGACGGAGTCATCGTCATGTTTATCGTGTTATTTTTATTCAACATCATAGCGGGACTGTTTCAGTATGATAGCAACCAACTAATTGGAAAAGTGATGAAGTATAATATGTACCTCATTGCGTTTTCTAGTGTGGCACTGCTGTTCTCTTGTATTTCTACACTTGTTAGTCTTGGGTTTTATAAAATAAGAGGAGGGCGTTCTTTTTGAACGCCCTCTTCTCATCAGTTATTCCTCTTATAATCACAATGCTCAACCGGCACGCGAGCATGTCCATCCTCATCGGTACACCACGACTGTGATTGAAAGGCAAGAAAGATACCGATCCATTCTTCTTCCTTTTCAAAGTGAATGAGTATTCCTCCATCTTGCCATATACCATTATCACCTTTCCATTTCTCTACATTCCCTTGATTCATATGAATATCGTGTATACCGTTTCCTGGTTCGAAATGAAAGTAAGAATCAGGTATATTTTCTTCTGGTCCCCATCTTTCACCAAACGCGTAAATAGTTGCTTTTTCTTCTATTGCTCGTTTTATATAACGTTCTATTTTTTCATTTAAATCATTATCTACTCCTGCTTTTTCAGCAGGTAAAGGAATCATTTGTTTCGAATCAAATAAATTACCCCTTATATAGTCTAAAGCTACTTTCGGTTCATTGTTTTTTATTTCTGTAAAACCGAACGGTAACATCGGTAAAATATGAATCGCCTCTGACCGAATATTGTCGCTCGCAAAATATAACACTTCTGACGGATAACTTTGCGATTTCACGTTAATTGCAATGCGATAATCTACTTCTGCTTCGCCTTGTAAATGAACTTGATAATGAGGAGTTTTCCCTTTTCCGATCTTAGATTGTATAACGGTACCTTTTAACACACCATAATTTTTTAAGGGCATACATTTCATCTCCTATTCATTTAGGTAGAAGCTTTACATAATTTAAAGCATTATCCAGTAACAAAAAAAATCCTCCTAAATATAGGAGGATTTTTAATTTCTCAACATATACCAAACAATAACCTCTACCACTACAAGTAACACCGCACCAAAAATCATTAATGTCGTCTTCTTTAATAGTTCATTTTCACGATACGGGATGTTACATAAATACGCACCTAATGTAATCCGTGATGGGCAAGCAATTGTCGCTACTGATGATGCAGTATTTTGCAGTGTTGTGACGTATTGCCACGGGAGTGCTACGTTTTGTGCGGTTTGCATTTGTAGTTTTATAAACATCGCATTTGATCCTGCATTACTACCTGTTAAAAAGCCACCGATACCACCGATAAACGGAGCAACAAAAACGAAAAATGTTCCAAATGTGTCACCAGCTGTTTTTGCCAGTAACGAATGCATGCCAGATGCACCCATTAGTTCTGAAATAGCGATAAACATTGTCGTCGTAATCGCAAAAGGAATCCATTGTTTTATCGTTTGCGAGATTGATTGTTTAATAATATGAGATGGTATACGGAAGAAAATAATCGTAAATAAGCAAGTCATACCGAGCCAAAATCCTGGTGAATATAGCATTTCTAGCTTGTAAGAGTATGTTTTCAAATCAAGGACTGCATATGATCTGAACAAATCATGTAATGCTGGTACGAGGCGAGAAAGTAAAATACAAACGGTTAAAAATATATAAGGGCTAATAATTTTTATAATAGATACTTCTCTTTCCGTTGCCGCAGCATGTTCTGTCATTAGACTTTGTTCATTTTTCCCTTTTAATTTAATGATAAGAAAGCCAAATGTAATGGTAACGATAGAACTTAATATACCTGCTAGTTCAACACTTACGTATGCGTTAGAAAGGTAGATTCCGAGAGAGAATAATAGAAAGAAACCGAATCCTTCTTTCCACTTTTCAATCACGGCCTGCCAGCCACCAACAACGTGTAAAGACAGAATGACGAAATAGGCAAACATCGGAATGCTTAATAGTGCTGTATTTGTGCCAAGTGTTGTAAGCGGCATATTGATAAGCTGCGAACCGATAATCGTACCAGTCGCCATTGCGCCCCATGAACTAGCTAGTAAGCCGATAAATGAGAGCAGTACAGCTTGAAACGGTTTATAGCCTAATGAAAGAAAAATAGGTGCTGCAACCATGAAACCAATTCCGAATCCACTTACTGATTCAATTAGTGGGCAAATACCAAAACACATAAGAAGCATTTGTAATAAACGATCGTGCGTAACTTCTTCGAGAAAACGCGCTACTTGATCGATATACCCCATTTTGTTCATGAGGTGAAATAAAAAAATACCGAAAAATAAAACGTACCCGACAATAAAACAAATTAACCAACCTTTAATCGTTGCGTGCACAGTTTCACTTATCCCTAATTGAAACGTTGGCGAGAGTAAAACGATTCCAACAGACACAACGTAAGCAATTAAAGAAGACCGTAATGACGTTTGTTTAAATAAAAATAAACAAATGAAAATCATCATAATTGGGATAAGTGCCAACAATATGGCCATGTTATCATCTCATTTCATTTAAAATACAATTTTTAACTATTATATAACAGATGTCATAATTTTCAATTGTTTTTACAACAGTTTAAAAAAAGAGCCGTTTGGCTCTTTTTTGGATCACTCCCATTTTCTATTATCCTGAAAAACTGTCTGCTGCCTAATTATTTTGTCTAACACAACAAACACAATATAAGCACATATTACTTGCAATACAACATTTCCAAACTTCATTAATTCAAATGAATGGATCCAGCGAAATAATTCGTTTAATAATACAATCGAAACGATACTAAATAGTTCTATACTAATCGAAAATATACATATTTCTAAAATAGATTGTTCTTGGATACGATTTAAGTTGGAAAAGATGAATACATATCCTAAAAATAGAGCCATCACCTCTATTTTCGTCATGCTAATGAGCCAAGCGTATAGTGGTACAGTTAAAAGAAGATATAGTAGTTTCCGTCTTAGCATGCTTTCACACCCTCTAAATTATATGTATTTTCTGTATATTTTAACATTTATTACACAAAACAAAAAGAAGAGACTTACGCCTCTTCTTTTTGTTTTGTTGCCTGTATGAATTCACATATTTCTTCTCGCTTTTCATTTTCTAACAGCTCAATCACTTTACTTCCAACGACGACTCCGTCACATATTGTAATCATTTCTTCTACATGTTCCTTCGTTGAAATACCGAACCCCGCCACTACCGGTAAATGCGTATGCGATTTTACTTTTTCTAAGTAACTATGAATCTCATCTTTAAAGTTTTGACGTACTCCTGTTACGCCCGCTACTGTAACAGCGTAGACAAATCCTTCTGATTCCCTCGTAATTTTTTCAATTCGCTCAATTGGGCTCGTTACGGTAACGAGTGGAATTAAAGCGATATTTGCCTCTCGAAGGAGCGGAGCAATAATGTCTTGTTCTTCATACGGTAAATCCGGAACGATCATACCGTCTACCCCTGCTTCTATACAGTTTTCGATGAATCGTTCTTTCCCGAATGCAAGTACTGGATTTAAATATGTCATGAGTACAAACGGAATTTGCACTTCTTTCCTTACCTCTATTAATGCTTGAAAAATGCCTTTTATTGTTACACCGCTATCTAGCGCTCGTTTCCCTGCTCTTTGAATCGTCGGGCCGTCTGCGACTGGATCCGAAAACGGGATACCAATTTCAACGATGCTTGCTCCTGCTTCGTCTAGAAAACGAATTCTTTCTTTTAATTTTTCAAGGCCACCATCTCCGCCCATTACGTACGGAATAAATGCTTTCTTATCATTTTCAAACGCTGCTGTAATTTTTTCTACTCCCATTTTTTACACCTCTTCCATATAACGTTTTATACTCTCTACATCTTTATCACCGCGGCCAGATAAACAAATGACAAGCCCTTCGTCCTTCTTCATTTGCGGCGCTAATTTTAATGCGTATGCGACAGCATGCGAGCTTTCTAGCGCCGGGATAATCCCTTCTTTTTTCGTTAATAATTGAAATGCTTCTAACGCTTCATCATCAGTAATGGAATGATAAGAAACGCGGCCAATATCTTTGAGCAAGCTATGTTCTGGCCCCACACCCGGATAATCAAGTCCCGCTGAAATAGAGTGCGCTTCTTGAATTTGTCCTTCTTCATTTTGTAGAAGATACATCATCGATCCGTGTAAAACGCCGACGCTTCCTTTCGTTAAAGTCGCTGCATGCTTCTCTGTATGAACGCCTTTTCCTGCTGCTTCTACGCCGTAAAGAGCGACTTCTTCATCGTGTACGAATGGATAAAACATACCCATCGCATTACTACCACCACCAATACAAGCAACGACTGCTTCTGGTAACTTTCCTTCTAATTCTTCATATTGTTTCTTCGTCTCATTCCCAATTACACTTTGGAAATCACGAACAATTTGCGGAAATGGATGTGGTCCGAGAACAGATCCCATAATGTAGTGCGTATCATGCACATGTGAAACCCAGTAACGAAGCGCCTCGTTTACCGCATCTTTTAATGTACCGCTACCTGCCGCTACACTTTCTACTTTCGCTCCGAGTAATTCCATTCGGAACACGTTTAATTTTTGACGTCTCACATCTTCTTCTCCCATAAAGATGACGCATTCTAATCCGAGAAGGGCACATACAGTAGCTGTTGCGACTCCGTGTTGTCCTGCTCCTGTTTCAGCGACAACTTTTTTCTTGCCCATTCGTACTGCAAGAAGTGCCTGACCGATTGTATTGTTAATTTTATGAGCTCCTGTATGGTTCAAATCTTCACGTTTTAAATAAATCTTTGCACCACCGCAATACTTCGTCATATTTTCAGCATAATATAGCGGTGTTTCTCTTCCGACGTACGTTTTTAAATAATGATTTAATTCCTTTTGAAAGGCTTCATCTTGCATTGCTTCTTTATATGCTTCTTCTAGTTCTAATACAGATTGCATTAACGTTTCTGGAACGTATCTTCCTCCGTATATACCGTAGTGACCTTTTTCATCTGGATATGCGTAATTCATTTGGAACACTCCTTCACTTTTTTAATAAATTGTTTTATTTTCTCTACATCTTTCTTTCCTTCTGTCTCTACTCCGCTGCTCACATCAACCATATATGGCCGAACAGTTCGAATTGCTTCTTCTATATTAAGAGTGTTTAATCCGCCAGCTAATATCGTTTTCTCTCGTAATTCTTTTGGCATATGCGCAAGTAACTCCCAAGAAAATGTCTTTCCATTTCCTCCATGAAACTTTTCCTTCGGGCTATCAAATAATATATAGTCCGTTTCATATGTTTGAGCATTTTTCATGTCACTCTCTGAAGTTACTCCGAGTGATTTTATAGACGGAATATTCAATCTTCTGATTTGATGATTATCTTCATCACCATGTAATTGCACGTGTGTTAACCCGCATTCCTCTGCAATTTTCTGGATGCCTTCTACTGATTCATTTACGAAAATACCGACCTTTAACACGTTTTCTGGAAGCTCCTGAATGATTTCTTTCGCTAGCTCTGGAGTAATTTTCCGTTTACTTTCTGCAAAAACAAATCCGAGTGCATCTGCTCCGTATTCACAAGCATGTTTTGCTGTTTCCATATCAGTGATCCCACAAATTTTCACTTTCATATGTTCACCTTACAATCTTCAAAAAAGGTACGAATAGAAGACGATGTCATAAGTGCTTCTCCAACTAATACACCTTTTGCCCCAGCTCGTTTAACGCGCATAATGTCTTCTTTTGAATGAATCCCGCTCTCACTAATCCAAAGTAATTTCTCCTCGTTCAATCGTTTCCCGAGCTTTTCCGTTTGGCTTAAATCCACTTCAAACGTTTTTAAATTACGATTGTTAATACCGATAACGTGCGGGTTTAATTGAATTGCAATTTCTAATTCCTGTTCATCATGAACTTCAACAATTGCTTCTAATCCTTTTTCTAGTACGTAGTTATATAGCTCTTGTAACTTCTCTTTCGTTAACGCGGCTACAATTAATAAAATAATATCTGTCCCAGCTTCATACGCCCTATCAATTTGAATCGTATCGATTATGAAATCTTTACATAAAAGCGGAATGTTACTTTCTTCTCTTGCCGTTTGTAAATCATGAAACGATCCTTTAAAAAATTGACCGTCTGTTAAAACCGAAACTGCTCCTGCACCGCACTCTTCATATGTTTTCACTTGTTTTCGTACATCAACGTGTAAATTGATATCTCCTTTTGATGGTGATGCTCGCTTTACTTCTGCAATCACAGTAAACTGCTGTAATGCTTCTACAAGTGAATGTGTCTTTCTACTTTCTTTTAATGGTGTATACGTTTCATATAATGCCGCAACTTCCTTTTTCTTTTGGTCTACAATTTTGTCTAAAATCGTCCCCACTTTAATTCACCCTTTCTAATTTTTCATTACTTGCTGCAATTAATAAGTTTAGTTTGGCTAATGCTTCTCCAGAGTCAATACTATGTGCCGCTAGTGTAATTCCTTCTTCAATCGTTTCTGCTTTTCCATTTGCGAAAAGAGCTAGACCTGCATTTAATAAAACAGTATCGCGGTAGACACTCTTTTCTCCGCTTAATACGCCGAGCGTAATTTTTGCATTTTCTTTCGAATTTCCTCCTCTGATTTCTTCGTTTTTCACTATTGAGAAACCATATTTCTCAGGTTCAATACTCGTTTCTACTATTTCATTATCTTTTAAAATGACAACATGATTTTCTCCTTGCAATGATGCTTCATCTAAAAATCCACTTCCGTTTACGACAAGTGCTTGTTTTCTTCCTAGTTTCTGTAGTACTTGCGCAACTGGTAGTAACATATCTCGTTTATAAATGCCGACAAATTGTGTTTCTAAATTCACCGGATTTGTTAAAGGACCAATTAAATTAAAGATCGTCGGCACATTTAATTCTTTTCTTATTTTCATAATGCGCCTTAGTGCTGGATGCATAGCTGGTGCGAATAAAAATGCAATGCCGACATTCTCTAATAAATAATCAATTTCGTTTGGTGTACTGCTAATATTTACACCGAGTTCTTCTAATAAATCTGCACTTCCTGTTTTACTAGATACAGCACGGTTACCGTGTTTTGCAACCTTTACGCCAGCTCCTGCCAGTACAAATGCCGATGTTGTACTAATATTAAACGTTTGTGCACCGTCACCACCCGTTCCGCAATTGTCCATTGCTCCTTGTATATGGTTCGAAAACGGTAATGCCTTTTCGCGAAGAGCTCGAACGAGGCCGTATATTTCTTCTGCTGTTTCACCTTTCGCTTTCAGTAAGACTAAGAAAGCTGCAATTTCACTTTCCAATATGTTTTCATTTAATAAAAGAAGCCCTGCTCTATACATTTCCTCTTCTGTTAAATGTTGTCCCTCCACTAATTTACGAAGATAGTTATTCATACCCTTTCCTCCTCCTTCACTTCTGTTAAAAAGGCACGTATTAACTTTCCGCCTTCTTCTGTTGCGATTGACTCCGGATGAAACTGTAATCCGAATAGCGGATAATAATTGTGACGAACTGCCATAATTTCTCCATCGTCCATCGCTGTCGCTAGTATGTCAAAACACTGTGGCAAGCTCGTTTGCGCTGCAACAAGAGAATGGTAACGCATCGCTGTTAACGGCTGTGTCACGTATGAAAAGATTGACGTTCCGTTATGTTTCACACGTGATGTTTTTCCATGTTTAATGCGCTCTGCTCTAACAATCTCTCCTCCAAATGCTGATATAATCGCTTGATGACCAAGGCAAATACCTAATATGGGAACGTTCTTATAAAAATGACGAATTACTTCGATACAAATGCCAGCATCCTCTGGTTTTCCTGGTCCTGGTGAAAGTACAATTCCTTTCGGCTTCATTTCTTCTAATTGTTCTATCGTTATTTGATCATTTCTTACGACAACAATATCTTCTTCATATTCACCTAACAGTTGATACAAGTTATATGTGAATGAATCGTAATTATCAATTAGTACAATCATTTCATTACCTCCAAAAGCGCTCTCGCTTTATTTAACGTTTCTTCATATTCAGCAACTGGGTCTGAATCATAAACAATTCCCGCTCCTGCCTGAACGTATGCTTTTTCATCCTTTACAACCATCGTTCTAATCGCGAGCGCCATATCAAGATTTCCTGAAAAACTAACGTATCCAACTGCTCCGGCGTATACATTTCTTTTTTCATTCTCTAGCTCATTTATAATTTCCATCGCTCTAATTTTCGGAGCGCCTGACACTGTTCCTGCCGGTAAACAATACGCTAATGCATCAAATCCACTCATTTGTTTTCGCAATGTTCCGTAAACTTCAGATACAATGTGCATAACGTGAGAGTATTTTTCTACTTTCATATATTTATCTATCGTCACGGAGCCAATCTCACTTACTCTGCCAATATCATTTCTTCCCAGATCCACAAGCATCATATGCTCCGCTCGTTCTTTCTCATTTTCTAACAGTTCTTTTTCAATTTCCGCATCTTCCTGCTTCGTTTTCCCTCTCGGCCTCGTACCAGCAATTGGATTCGTCATCACTTTATCCTCTCTTACCGATAACAAACTTTCCGGCGAAGAACCGAGTACAACATAATCTTGAAAATCGATATAGAACATATATGGTGATGGATTGGCAATTCGAAGTTTTCGATATAACGCGAATGGATCTCCAATACATTCACTTTGCAAACGCTGGGATAATACAACTTGGAATATGTCCCCGGACCGAATATGTTCTTTCGCCATTTCTACCATCGCGCAAAATTCTTTTTCCGTTATAGAAGAAGTGAATGATAATGTTGATCTTATTTCAGTTACTTCCGCTTCTTCTCCCTGTAACACTTCCTCTTTGTATACTTGCAACCTTTCATATACTTCTTCATAATCTGCTGAATCATCTTCCCTGCATACATATACAAACGACAACTTTTGGCGTAAATGATCGTAAACGATAAACTCACGATATAGTAAAAGGTGTACTTCTGGAATATTCAATGGATCGTGTAAATCTGCTCCAATATTTTCATATTGCCGAATGACGTCATAGCCAATATAACCAACTGCTCCTCCGCAAAACGGGAATGGACTGTCTACTTGAGCTGACCGGGTTTCTTCTTCTAACACTTGTAGTACGTTACCTTGCAACTTTTCTGCCTTGCCGTAAATGGTTCGTTCCACTTCCGTACCAACACTTTTCACTTCACCATATGGATTACACCCTAAGTAAGAATAGCGTCCTTTATCTTGATGAAGCTGCGAACTTTCTAATAAAAATTTCTTTTTACCTTTCATACGTCTATATAAAGAAATTGGCGTAATGCTATCTCCTTCTTCTTCAGCGATTACTAAAAATGCTCTTCCCTCTTCTTTTTGCTTCATAAATTCCTCTTTTGTCATCATGCTTTTCACCTCAATCTGAAAAATAAAAAAGTCCCCTACATATCGAAAATATGTAGAGGACGATAAATTTACCGTGGTACCACCTCATGTTGGACGCAAAAGCATCCCGCTTTATTCAGGTACAAAATATATACCTTATCCTTGTAACGGCGGAACCCGGGTTGCCTACTGAAAATAATTGTTCAGCATACCTCTCGTAAGCCCATTCCGTATATGGCACCGCACCGGGCTCCCACCTATTCCCGGCTCTCTGTAACGTCTCCAATATACGTACTCTTCTTACTTAAACGATTTCATTTATTTAATTTTTTGTACACAAAAAGGGAGTACTCATCCTATAGAAAGGACGGG
Organism: Bacillus sanguinis; assembly: GCF_018332475.1. Classification (GTDB taxonomy): domain Bacteria; phylum Bacillota; class Bacilli; order Bacillales; family Bacillaceae_G; genus Bacillus_A; species Bacillus_A sanguinis. The sequence goes on from NZ_BOQB01000028.1 coordinate 26,102, forward strand.
TACTCCCGTGGTGCCACCTTAATTCGTTACAAATGTAACGCACTTTACCGTATCAAAAACAATACGTGTCTCTTGTATCGATGAGATCATGTCGCCAAAGCCTACTTCTTTCGTTTCGGTTTGGAAGCTCCGAAGCCCATTCCACATTAATCCCATACTGATTCGCACCAACCATCAGCTCTCTGACATGTTCATCATGTGTACTCTTCTTCATCAACGCTTGCATTTTTTTAAGTTGCACTCATTATAGACCTAACTTTTTTCATAAGTCAATACTTTTAAAAGAATTTTATTTTTCTCTCCTTTCAATATTATATTGACAAAACAACCTCTTTTTATGTAAATATAATAAATACTCTATTAAAAATAAGGTTTTTTGTATGAATATTATATATTAAAAAAGTAAAATGATATCAAAAAACGCTTACATTTCTGAAAATTCATATTTTTGTATGGATTTTTCAGAATAATCATGATAGATTATAAATATGCATAACGCATCAAAAGACATGACAAAAGGAAGGGGAACTTCATGAGTACGCAGATGTTAACTTTAACTTCTATCTCTATTTACATGCTCGGGATGTTAGTCATTGGCTATTTCGCCTATAAACGAACGTCCAACTTAACAGATTATATGCTTGGCGGGCGTACACTAGGCCCCGCAGTAACAGCATTAAGTGCTGGAGCATCCGATATGAGTGGTTGGCTTTTAATGGGCTTACCCGGTGCAATGTTTAGCGTTGGATTAAGTAGTAGTTGGATTGCGATCGGCCTAACACTAGGCGCATACGCAAACTGGCTTTATGTCGCTCCTCGCTTACGTACCTACTCAGAAATTGCAAACAACTCTATTACTATTCCAGAATTTTTGGAACACCGCTTCCAAGACAAATCTCACATGCTACGCTTAGTATCTGGACTTGTTATTATGATTTTCTTTACTTTTTATGTAGCTTCAGGACTTGTTTCAGGCGCTGTATTATTTGAAAATTCATTCGGTATGAACTACCACGTTGGATTATTCATTGTAGCTGGCGTTGTTGTCGCTTACACATTATTTGGTGGTTTCTTAGCAGTAAGTTGGACAGACTTCGTGCAAGGAATCATTATGGTAATTGCTCTTATTCTTGTTCCTATCGTAACAATTATGAATTCGAACGGACTTGGACCTGCATTTGATACCATTCGTTCTGTAGATCCAACACGTTTAGATATTTTTAAAGGTGCCTCTACTTTAGGAATGATTTCTCTATTCGCATGGGGCCTTGGTTATGTTGGACAACCTCATATTATCGTACGCTTTATGGCAATTTCCTCTGTAAAAGAAATTAAAAGCGCACGAAGAATTGGTATGAGCTGGATGATTTTCTCTGTTGTCGGAGCTATGTTTACTGGTCTTATCGGTATTGCTTACTACTCACAACAAGAGTTAACATTATCTAATCCAGAAACAATTTTCCTTGAACTAGGAAAAATTTTATTCCATCCACTTATTACTGGATTTTTATTAGCTGCTATTTTAGCAGCGATTATGAGTACAATCTCATCTCAGCTACTCGTTACTTCTAGTGCTATAACAGAAGATTTATATCGTACATTCTTCAAACGTTCTGCTTCTGATAAAGAACTTGTATTTGTCGGTCGTATGGCTGTACTTGTTATTGCATTAGTTGGGTGCGCATTAGCGTTTAAACAAAATGATACGATTTTAGCTCTTGTTGGATACGCTTGGGCTGGATTTGGTTCTTCATTCGGGCCTGCTATTTTATTAAGCTTATATTGGAAACGTATGACGAAGTGGGGCGCACTTGCCGGTATGATTTCTGGTGCCGCTACTGTTATTATATGGACTCAATTCAAATTCTTAAAAGATTTCTTATATGAAATGATTCCAGGTTTCGCTATTAGTTTACTAGCCATCGTAATTGTTAGTTTACTAACACAGCCTTCAAAAGAAGTTGAAGAGCAATTTGAGAATTTCGAAAAACAACATAGTCATAATATATAAAGGAAAAGCTCTGCTGTTATCGTATCAGCAGAGCTTTCTTTTTATCCCGCATTAACGTGCAGTAAGCCCCCCCACCTCAAAATTCAGGGAAAGCAAAGAAGTTAGGCGAGGGTCGGGCTGCACGTAAAAGTCCGATTGGTTCAACTAATAATCAGTGGGGGATGAACAAAACCCCCACTGATTAAAGTTTCACTTTATCAAAGTTCGACAATCTTCTGCTCGAATTTAACAAATTCTTTATGTTTCGTTAAATTTGGCGTAACACTACTCCTTTATAGTAGTACTATCAGCACTTATACAGAAAGGGGACTCCAATATGTTAGCAGCTTTCCAGCAACAACAAACACGAAAATTTTCACCTATTACAAATACTTCTGCGTCTTGTTTGAACATACAACCTAATCCACCTAAAATTTCAATCGCTCCTTCTGTTATTTCAGTCATCGGTGTTCATATGGAAAAAAATAAGTTGAAAATAAGAGCTGGACAAAGCACTGAGTTATCCGCTTCCGTTTTGCCAATGCAAGCGACGAATACAGAACTTATTTGGACAAATATGAATGCTGATGTTATCACAATATATCCAAAAGGTGATACGGTAACGATTACTGGAAAAAGTGCGGGAAGAGCAGTCGTAATTGTCACAACTGCTGAAGGAAAGTTCCGTGACCTATGTATGATTCATGTACAACCTTATATGACAAACCCAAAGTAAAAGAGTGGCTACGAAGCCACTCTTTTACTTCATTTCAATGTGTGAATTTTTACTTGTAACGAAATTGATGAATTGCTCTTTATCTTTAGGAGAAATGATTTCTGTTTGATGTGCGCCGTAAACAATTTCAAGCCGATCAAATGATAAAGCATGAGCTGCTACTGGATTTTTCGTATTTGAAATTTGTTTTATATCTCGTATAAATATGCGCTTTTTAACGAGACCTGATCTAATTGTAATTGTTTCTTCTCCGACGATGTATTTTGTGGAAAACCAACTCCACATAAATAATATTGCTAATGGAATTGTAAAAAATAAAAGAAAATATTCTCTACCTGCAAATAGGGGAGCAAAACATGCTCCAATGACAACGAAAAAAATCGGATATAACCATACATCTTTTTTAGATGAAAATTCCATTCCCCTCCCCTTCTTCACCTGCATTTCTATAAAACAAAAAGAGAAGCATCACAACTTCTCTTTTCTCCCCTAACTTTATAATTCCTGTGTATACACAGGTTCGTTCACCACATCTTTTGCTGTTCGTTTTTGTTGCTGTAGTAAGAACACAGATACTCCAAACAATACGAGCATGCTACCGATCATTTGCATTGCATTTAGTCTTTCCCCGAGTAAGAAGAACGCTAGTATAGATGCTCCAACTGGTTCCCCTAAAATACTCATTGAAATTGTTGTTGCATTTACGTAGTTTAATAACCAATTATTAATGACGTGTGACACTGTCGGTACGACCGCAAGTAAAAGAAATACGGTCCAGTCCCACTTCGAATAACCTGTAAAAGGCACTTGCAATACTATATTATAAATTCCCATAAAGATACCTGCGAATGCAAAGACTGTAAAGCTGTAAATCCAATGTGATACTTTCTTTACTGTCGTTTGCCCGATAAATAAATAACCGACAACCGCTATTACACTTAAAAAGGATAATATATCTCCGTAAATTGCTTGTTCACTTAGCCCTAAATCTCCCCAACCAATACACATTACGCCTAATATCGCAATTCCCATTGTTGCAATAGCTGAGTACGTTGTTCTTTCTTTAAATAAGAAAAAACCTCCAATTAAAGATACGATTGGTTGAAGCGCTAAAATAATCGTCGAACTCGCAACTGTCGTATGCTTTAAAGATTCAAACCATAATAGAAAATGAAGTGCTAAAAAGAAACCAGATCCAATTAAAAATCCCCAATCTTTTATTTGAATCTTACTAAACTCTTCCCTCTTTTTCCAAACGATAGGCAGCATAATAAGTACGATAATCCATAATCGGTACATACTTAATATGGAAGATGGTGCTGAGGACATCTTTACAAAAACTGCTGCGAATGAAATGGCTATAATGGAAATGGCTAATGGTAGTGCGATTGATCTTTCTTGTTTCAAATTCCGTCTCCCCTCTCACCTGTCAAAAATCCCACTTCATTATATCCGTTTTCTTTCATAACTTAAATACTAATTTTTTAGATTCTTCTTACCATTATGGTAAAATAGAAACGAAAGCACCTATTAGTGAATATTTCTTTCTTTTTCACTACAAGCGTCGCTCTTACAATCATCACAGTAAATTTTTTATTTAGGGGGATCTACATGAATCAAACAATCGGGAGAATTGAAGAAATTTCATTTTATAGCGCATCACTTCAGGAAGATGTTACACTTCTCGTTTACTTACCAGTAAATTACACACCACTGCACAAACATACAGTTGTAATTGCACAAGATGGTAGAGATTATTTTCAGCTCGGTAAAGCACACCGTGTAATTGAGCGCCTTCGTGAAACTGAAGAAATTGACCGTACAATTATTGTCGGTATTCCATATAAAAATGTACACGATCGTAAAGAAAAATATTTCCCAAACGAAGTGAAAAACGCTGCATATATTCGTTTCCTTGCTCATGAGCTTGCACCATATATCGATGAAAATTATCCAACATACCAAATGGGAAAAGGTCGTGTGTTAATTGGTGATTCTCTTGGCGGAACAGTTTCCTTCATGACTGCACTTATGTATCCGCATACATTCGGTAAAGTCGTTATGCAATCACCATTTGTGGATGAAACAGTGATGAACTTAGCAAAAGACTTTAAAAATCCGGAGGTGCTAGACCTTTATCACGTCATTGGGACAGAAGAAACTGCTGTAAAGCGCACGGATGGACAAGTATCTGATTTTGTAGGGCCGAACCGTGAGCTCAATACGCTTCTGACAGATAGAAATTTCATCACGCATTACGAGGAGTTTGCAGGTAACCATACGTGGAAATATTGGCAAACGGATTTACCAAAAGCTTTCTCTCATATTCTATCAATGAAATAATAAAGAGCAGTATTCAGAATAATTTGATATAATGGATTAAGAGAGTTATTTTCTCAAAATCTAACTAGACTTACAAAGGGAGGAATTGGAACATGAAATTAGGCATTGTAATTTTTCCATCTAAAATGATTCAAGATAAAGCGAACGGATTGCGTAAGCGTTATGATCCGCACTACGCATTAGTTCCGCCACACATTACATTGAAAACACCCTTTGAAACGCAAGATGAACAATTAGAATCGATTGTAAACGAGTTACATACAATCGCAAGTAAAACGAACCCTTTCACCCTTCACGTCGGAAAAGTTGGTTCATTCGCACCTGTTAATAATGTTCTTTATTTTAAAGTAGAAAAAACACCTGAACTTACTTTCTTAAATGAAGAAATGCATAGTGAATTCTTTACACAAGAACGCGAATATGCTTTCGTACCTCATTTAACAATCGGACAAGGCTTATCAGATGCAGAACATGCTGATGTATTAGGTCGATTACGTATGAAAGATTTCTATTATGAACAACCAATTGATCGCTTCCATCTTCTATATCAATTAGAAAATGGAACATGGACTGTACACGAAACATTCCACCTTGGAAAGGGGCACAACTAATTTGCACGCACAGATCGTACAAACGGACAAACAACTAAGAGACGCATTCTCTGTACGTAAGCAAGTATTTGTGAATGAACAACAAGTTTCTGCTGAAGAAGAGTATGATGAGTTTGAAGAAACTTCAACACACGTTGTTATATATGATAATGATATTCCAGTTGGTGCCGGTCGTTTTCGCATACTGGATGGAATAGGAAAAATGGAACGCATTTGCGTACTAGCTTCCCATCGTAAAAAAGGCATTGGAAAAATTGTTATGGATGCACTTGAAGCGTATGCGAAGGAAAACTCGCTACCAAAATTAAAGCTGCATGCCCAAACACATGCTGAAGATTTCTATAAGAAACTTGGATATGTAACGAATTCTAATGTATTCATGGAAGCAAATATTCCTCACATCGTTATGATAAAAGAATTGTAATTTGAAAACAGGAGGTATCCCCCTCCTGTTTTTTACATTGCTATTTTCTTTTTCTTCCGCTAAAGTTAAATGTTGATGCTATAGTTTTGAAGGTGAATATATGACACAAGAAAAATTTTCACAAAAATCATTAACGCACGCTGATATTCCGCGTGCAACATATCATATTCCGAAAACATCTACCCATTTAATTATGGAAGAAGATGCAGATGCAGCGTATTTCCGCGCTCTCGAGCAACAAAATGTATTTTTAAATGAAAAACAATTAGAAGCCGTGCGAACGACAGAAGGCCCTGTCCTTACATTAGCTGGTGCCGGAAGTGGGAAAACGTCTGTTTTAACAACTCGCGTAGGTTATTTAGTAAATGTAAAACAAGTTCATCCGCGCAATATTTTATTACTTACATTTACACAAAAAGCAGCTGAAGAAATCCGAAATCGTGTAGCGAATTTACCAGGTATGAATCGTGCAGCAAGTAGCTACGTTGTTGCTGGTACATTCCACTCTGTCTTTTTAAAATTGCTTCGTAGTCAAGGATATAATCAGCAAATTTTAGCAAACGAAAAACATAAGCAAATTATGATAAAGAAAATTTTAAAAGAGTTACGCTTAAAAGACGATTATGATGCCGAAACGATGCTCGCTATGATTTCACTTGAGAAAAACAAATTGAATCGTCCGAAAGATGTAAAAGCAAAAACACCCGTTGAACAAGAATTTAAAGAAGTATACGAGCGTTTTGAAGAAGTAAAACAACGATATAATTATATTGATTTCGATGACATCCTATTAGAAACATATTATATGTTAGAAAATAACGCTCCTTTGCTTACCCAATTACAGCAACGTTTCCACTATATTGAAGTAGATGAGTTTCAAGATACATCGTATGCACAATATGAAATTGTAAAATTGTTAGCTTCGCCAAGAAATAATTTGTTTATCGCAGGTGATGACGATCAGGCGATATACGGCTGGCGAGGAGCAAGTCATCAAATTATTTTATCTTTTCCAAAAGAATTTGATAACACTACGATTATCGCACTTAATACGAATTATCGATCCAATCCTTTTATCGTCGGACTTGGAAATGAAGTTATCAAACTAAATCAAGAGCGTTTTGATAAAGAGCTATATTCTGTGCGCGAAGAAGGTGTACAACCTTTTTACGCAAGACCTGCTACGACTCTTGATGAAGCAAATCAAATTTTGCAGCTCATTCAAGAAAAAGTAGATAGCGGCGAACGTAACTTTAAAGATTTTTGTTTACTGTATCGCACGCATTCTGTAAGCCGTTCGTTACTTGATCAGCTTACCATTCACAAAATCCCGTTTATTAAGCACGGGGCGAGCCAATCATTTTATGAACATTCTTTAATTAAGCCTGTATTAGATCATTTTAGACTGGTAATTGAACCGTTTCGACTAGAATCACTTTCAAATATATTGCCAACGATGTATATTGGGCGTGATGATTGTATTTCATTTATTGAACGTGAACAATGGAAATATGGTGAGGGCCGTTTCCCTTCCCTTCTTCATTTCTTATTATTAAATCCGAGCTTAAAACCTTTTCAAGTGAAAAAGGTAAATGAGCGTATCGATTTTATTAAATTTATAAAAGAATTAGAACCGAAAAAAGCATTAAAAGAAATTATTCATGGTAAAGGAAAGTATTTAGAGTACTTACAAAGTAATGATCGCTCTTCCTTTACGATGCATAAAGATATACAAGAAGAAATGTTAGAAGAATTAATGGAGTCAGCAACTCGTTTCACCGATATTCCAGCATACTTACAATTTATTGATGAAGCAATTCAAGGTCAAAAAGAAATGGAAGCATTAAAAACAATGCCGGAAAAAAATGCTGTTTCGCTTATGTCTATTCATAACGCAAAAGGTCTTGAATTTCCATGCGTCTTTTTACTTGGAGCGAGCGATGGTATTCTACCCCATACTTCTTCTTTAAAAGATGCCAATGATCGTGTTACAGAGACTTCTGAAGCTTTAGAGGAAGAACGCCGACTACTTTATGTCGCAATTACACGTGCAAAAGAAGAACTTTATATATCCTCTCCGCAATTTTTTAGAGGAAAAAAATTAGATATCTCTCGTTTTTTATATACTGCGCGAAAAGATTTACCTGAAAAGACATCCACTAAATAAGGATGTCTTTTTTTTATATTGCATTATGTACATCCCTACTATATAAATTCCTTGTTTTTATCATACGAATTAACGTAATATCAACCATATCCCGTTCATATTGTAATAGTGTATGTCAGAACTCACGATAAGGAGTGAACATAATGAGCTGCAATTGTAACGAAGACCATCATCATCATCACGATTGTGATTTCAACTGTGTATCAAATGTCGTTCGTTTTATACATGAATTACAAGAATGTGCAACCACAACATGTGGATCTGGTTGCGAAGTTCCATTTTTAGGGGCACATAATAGTGCATCCGTAGCTAATACACGTCCTTTTATTTTATACACAAAAACTGGAGAACCTTTTGAAGCATTTGCACCAACTGCGAGCCTTTCTAGCTGCCGATCTCCAATTTTCCGTGTCGAGAGTATCGATGATGATGATTGCGCTGTATTGCGTGTATTAACTGTAGTATTAGGTGATACTTCTCCTGTACCACCTGATAATGATCCAATTTGTACGTTTTTAGCTGTACCAAATGCACGATTGATATCGACTAACACTTGCCTTACTGTTGATTTAAGTTGCTTCTGCGCTATTCAATGCTTACGTGATGTTACGATTTAAAACTAAATAATGAGTTAAGCATGGATTGGGTGG